>NZ_JBDOOX010000018.1:0-69827 GCF_039830575.1 Chromohalobacter sp.
AGAACGCCTTGCGGGCCAGATGCAGCATCACCGACGAATCCTTGCCGATGGAGTACAGCATCACCGGGTTGGCGAATTCGGCGGCCACTTCGCGGATGATATGGATCGATTCCGCCTCAAGCTGCTTGAGGTGGGTCTGTCGCTCGGGAGAAAGCATCGCGATTCGGCAACCTCTCTTGAACACGGCCGCCGCATGGCGCGAGACATGCCACATGGCGGCGAAAACGAGTAAAGCCCCGCGTGCCTGCTCACAGCACGTCTGCTCACACCACGGGGACCGATCATGGCGGCCACGTTACCCAGAGACACATGATAACGTCAAAGAATTAAGGACTATCTTTTAAGTACACAAAGGCATAAAGGGCTGCGACCGTCACGCTCACGGATCGACGCGCTCGACCCAGGTCGAGAGCCGTTCGCCTTCCAGATCGATCACGCGGAACCCGGGACGCGAGGCCTCGTCCAGGGCGAAGTCCGCCTGTCGCGGCAGGAACTGGTCCGCCGTGGCGGGACAGCCGTACACGGCGATCTCGCCTTGCGACGACGCATGCCGTGCGGCGAAGGCCTGGTGGATGTGCCCGCATAGAATCGCGCGCACCTGGCCATAGGCGGCCAGGGTCTGCCATAGCGCTTCGCGATCCGCCAGGCCCAGGGCATCCATCCAGGCCGAGCCGATTTCCAGTGGGGGATGGTGCATGGCCAGCAAGGTGGGCCGGTCGTCTTCTTCGAGGCGCGCGGCCAGATCCTGCAGGGGGCCCTGTCCGAGCTCGCCAGCCGCCTGCCCCGGCACGCGGGAGTCGAGCAACAGCAGTCGCCACTCGCCCAGGTCGAGCTCGTCGTGAAACGGGTGCAGCTCCGCCATGAATTCGGGATGGTCGTGGTTGCCGGTCATCCAGAACCAGGGACATTCGAACGCCGAGAACACCTCGTAGGCGTGGCGGTATGCAGCGGGCGACTCGTCCTGGCTGATGTCGCCAGTGACCAGCACGATGTCCGGGCGCAACTGCCGCGCCCGCGCGACGACGGCACGCAACTGATGCAGGGGATAGCCGATGCGCGAACGGGCTTCCGGATTGGCACACAGGTGGCAGTCGCTGATCTGGACCAGACGCATCACGGCAGCTCCGGCACGTCCGCGGTCAACCCATGGGCCAGGCCATGTTCCAGCCATTCGCCCAGGAACCGGTTGAGCTGCAGTTTCTCGTCGGGTTGGTGCATGCGTGCGTTGGGGTAGCGGTAGCGCCCCTGGAAATGGCGCTGGCGCTGAAAGTCGGTGACTTCGGCCATGCGCGCATCGTGGTACAGATGCACGCGCATGCGCGGTGACTCGATGATCCCGTCCAGCACGCCGCTTTGCGAGACACGACAAATCGTCGTATAAGGCGCGCACTCGAGGACTTCCAGCCACAGCGAACCGAAGCGACGGTGCTCGCCGGCCAGGGCGACCTCGCGGGTTTCCCCTGCCTCCAGGTCGCCGAGCAGACGGCTCAGGCGCAGATAGTTGGCGGTGCACTCCCCCTGGAGCGACTTGAGGTCATTGACATATGCCGTTTTCGCCATCGTCTACCTCCTTGCCCGCAAGGATGGCCGTTCGCGCACCAGCCAATGCATGCCGATCAGCGCCATCGCGTTGTCGATGGTGCCCCGTTCGAGTAACGCCCACGCCTCGGCGAACGCCATGACGTGGACCAGGATGTCTTCGTGTTCTTCCGCGAGACCGTGCACGCCGCCGAGGCCCTGACTGTCGATCAGACCGCAATACAGCGTGACGCGTTCGGTGCAGGCCCCGGGGCTCGGGTAATAGGTGTGCAGTTCGATCAGTTCGTCGATCTCGCAGCCGGCTTCTTCCTGCGCTTCACGTCGTGCGACTTCGGCCGTGGTCTCGCCGGGATCGACCAGGCCGGCCACTGGTTCGAGCTTCCAGGGACTGCAGGGATCGTCCAGCGCACCGGCGCGGATCTGCTCGACGAGCACCACGTTGTCCCGCCCGGGGTCGTAGAGCAGCACGCCCACCGCGTCGTGGCGAACATGCACTTCGCGGACCACCCGCTCGCTCCAGCTGCCGTCGAAGCGGCGATGCCGGTAATGCCGCCGCTCGAGCCGGAAAAACCCCGCTTGCAAGGGCTCGTCGTGGCGCGCCTCGACGGCCTCGTGCGCGTAACGTGGCGCGTGGGGATGAGACTGTTCGGCCATGACGCCTCCTGACAGTGAGGCCGTGGGGAGGCGAAACGGCCCGCAGGCGCTTCGTCCCGATGCACGGCACAATGCGCCTCATTATCCCGACGCCGCGCGGCAATGCCAACCGCGCGGCTCATGTATTACGACAATTCCTTCAATAGTTGCCGCGCCCGCTCGCGCAGCGCTTCGTCCGAGGCACGGCCGTCGCGGGCCTTGCCCTCCACCGCGAGACGCGCATGCCGACGCGCCTCGTCGAGGCGGCCCTCGTCGCGCAGATAGGTCGCATAGAAGTAATGCGTGTCGATGCCATCGCCGCGGATGTCCACGGCACGGCGCAGCAAGGTCTCCGCCTTGTCATCATCGCCGAACGCCACCGGCCACCCCGGCGCACGGTCGTAGAGCGCGCCCAGCGTCACATAGGCCGAAGCATCGTCGCCACGCGGGTCGAGCTCGATGGCGCGCTCCAGCGCCCGGCGTGCTCGCTTGGCCAGGTCCAGGGCGCCCAGTCCGCCTTTCGCCTTGGCGTACGACGCCAGTACCACGCCCTTGGCGGTCAACACGCGTGCGCTATCGGGATGCGCCTCGGCCAGTGCCTCGGCATCCTCCGCCAGGCGTGCGAAGGCCTTTTCCTGCGCCGCGCCCTGCATGGTGTACTCCACGTTGCCCCAGCGGGACATCAACGGATACACCCCATCTCCGGCGCTTTCGCCCCAGGCCGGCGCACCGAGCCCCGCCCCCAGTAACGCGACCAGCAAGACAGCCCCCACTTTTCGCGACGCGCGACGACGCGCTGCGCAATACGACGTGACAAGACGAGCTTTCATGACGACCTCCAGCGTGTTGCCCCATGGGGCGTGATCGATACCTCCAGAAATGTAACGAACGTTTGACTCAATCGCGACGTCGATTCGTCGTAGTGGCCACGTTCATGGCCCGACATCGGGCTTGGCGTACCGTCGAGGCTTGCGTAGGGTAATCACTCCACGCTCTGGAGGTAGGCATGAAAGGCCGCAACATGACTCGCTGGCGCGATCCGGCCAAGGATCCACGCCAGGAAAAGAAAAGCTCATTGATCACGGCACGGGGCTATGCCCGGCTCAAGGGCATCCACGAGCACCTTTCCCGCGTCAAGCGTCCCGCCCTCTCCACCAAGGTCGGTGAGGCGGCCGCGCTCGGCGACCGTAGCGAAAACGCCGACTACACCTACAACAAGAAGGAACTCAATCGCGTCATTGCGCGTATTCGCTACCTGGGCAAGCGCCTCGACGAACTCCAGGTCGTCGATCGCCTGCCCGCGGATACCTCACGCGTCTATTTCGGCGCCTACGTGACGCTGGAGGATGACGACGGCGAGGAAATGACGATCCGCATCGTCGGTCACGACGAAACCGATACCGACAAGCGCTGGATCAGTGTCGACGCCCCGCTCGCCCAAGCCCTGCTCGGCAAGGGACTCGACGAGGACGTCACCGTCAACGCGCCGGGCGGCGACACCGCCTACATCATCACGGACATCGCCTACGACCCCGAGGCCTGAGCCGGGCCTGGTGCAGCGTCAGCGTCTCGTCTTCACCGCCTGGTAGACCCGAAAACGCCGATCATCGGCCAGCACCGTGAACTCGCCGAAGGCGTCTTCCAGCCAGCGTGGGTACGGCAGGAAGGCATTGGCCACCAGCACCAGGCGTCCGCCGGGCACGAGCCGGGCCGGCGCTTCGCGGATCAGACGCTCCGCGGGGCCGTAGTCGATGGCGCGCTGCTGATGGAACGGCGGGTTGCTGACGATGGCGTCGTAGCTGCCCGAGACGTCACCGAAGACATCGCTTTGCCAGGCCTCGCCCGCGACCCCGTTGGCCTGAAAGGTGCGCCGCGTCGCCGCCACCGCGAAGGCGTCGAGATCCACCGCCGCGACCTGCGCGCCCCGTACGCCGAGCCATGCGCCGAGAATGCCGTCGCCGCAGCCCACATCGAGCACACGTTGTCCCGCGGGATCGCCCAATGCCGTGGGCAGCACTTCAAGCAGTTGTCGCGTGCCGTCATCCAGCTTGCCATGACCGAAGACGCCGGGATGACTTTCCAGGGTCAGTCCCGCCGCCTCGAAGCGTGTCCAGGCCGCCTCCGGCGACAACGCCAACCGCGCGGTGCGCGTGGCGTACAAGGTGCAGCGTCGAGCGCTGTCCACCTTGCGGCACCCCAGGCCCAGCGCCGCCAGCGACTTGAGCACGCGCTTGACCCCACCCTGGTGCTCGCCGACCACTTGCAGCGGCGTCCCCTCGGGAAGCGCGGCACACAGCGCCAGCAGCCACCACTCGCCCAGCGCATGCGCCTTGGGCCAGAACAGCACGGCGCCGGGCACCGGTGCGGTCAAGGTCGGTGCCAGATCAGCATGCACGGGACGTCCGCGCGCGCGCCAGGCCTGGCAAATCGCGGCATCGGCACTCCAGACGCTGCCGCCCATGGTGTGCAGCCACGCATCGTGGGGGGGCGCGACCCACAACCAGTCGCGATACGCCTCCGACTGACGCTCGAGCAATTGACAAGGGGGCGTCTCGGCGCTCATGACGCAGTCTCCGGTTTGAACAATGTGTAATGCAGATAACGGCCCAGCCGCCAGTGAGGGTCTTGCTGACAGTAACGACACTCGAGCTCGATGAGCTGATCGAGCTTTTCGGGCGAGACATCGCGGTCGGCCAGATAGTCGTGGAAGATACGCACTCCCGTGACCGAGACCAGCGACAGCCCCGCCTCCTGGCTCCACGCGCGCACCTGGGCATCGGTGAGCGGTGAGATCGGCGTCAGGCGCTGGCGCTTGCCCAGCCCCTCCAGACGGTCGTCGAGCGCCTTGGCGAGATTGCCCTTGACCACATTGGAAAAGCGCAGCGCATCGCGATTGAAGACCATCACCGACAAGTACCCGCCAGGCGCCAGCAGCGACGCCAGGCGCGCAAAGGCGTCACGCGGCTCGGCCAGCCATTCCAGTACCGCATGGCAGATGATCAGCCCCCAGGGACCGGGGGCACGCTCGGCCAGCGTTTGCCAGGTGGCATCCAGCGGCGTGACCGCCAGCCCCGCCACCCTGGCCATGGCACGTTCGCGCATGTCCCGGGAGGGCTCGACCAGGGTCACGGCATGCCCGCGCCGGGCCAGCCACTCGCTCATCTGCCCCAGACCGGCACCCACGTCCAGCGCCGGACGAGCGTCGGCGGGCAACTCACGGGGCAGGACATGCTCGAGCACCGCCAGGCGAATCGCGCCACGCGGCGTGCCGTACAAGCCGGCGGCGAACTTGTCGGCCAGGCCGTCGAAGACCCGATCGCGCTTGGCGGCATCATCGGCCGTCTCCTCGTGCTTCGCTCTGCCCACTGACCTCACCTATCATGCAAACGTTATAAAATGTCGGCATTTGCCGACACTTTTCGGGGCAATGTCTGGCGCCGGAATACCAAAAACGGGTAGTCTAGCGTTGCTGGGGGGTCGCCTCCAGCCCAGAGCACCCGGGGCTTTCGTGCATGGCGACCGGTACCGGGCCCGCCAGCGCATGCCACGGCAAGTCATTGTATCGCGGCCCGGCCTTCGACCGGTGAAACCACGCCATCACCACGCCGCCGCGTGGAGAACGCATAGGACACGAGACCCTTGGCTCCACACACCTTGCCGCCGTCACTGACCGAGCTGCTGGAAGTCCCTGGCATCGCCCTCACGATTGCCGATGGCGACCTGCCCGGCTGTCCGCTGGTGTTCGCCAACAAGGGGTTCGAACAGCTGACAGGCTATACGCGCGAGGAAGTGCTGGGACGCTCATGCCGCTTGCTGCAGACGGGCGACACGGACCCAGAGGCCAACCATCGCCTGCACCGTGCCATCGAAGAACACACACCGCTGACGCTAACCCTCGAAAACCGCCGCAAGGATGGCACCCGTTTCGACAGCGAACTGATGCTGGCCCCACTATACAGTCAGGAGGGACATTGCTACCTGATCAGCGTGCAGCGCGATATCAATGAACAACATCGATCTCGCACCCGCTGGCGCATCCAAGGCCGCCTCCTCGAACAGCTCAACGCCCAGGTGCCCGGTGTGCTGTTCCACTACCGGCAGGCCCCCGACGGTCGCGGTGACTTCCCTCACGTCAGTGAACGCCTGGCCGATTACTGCGGCCTCGAGCGTATGGCATTGACGCACGACGCCGAATGCTTCTTCTCCCGGATCGAGGACGACGATCGCACGCGACTGCGTGTCTCGCTGACATCCTCCGCCACCTCGCTGCGGTTATGCCAGGTCGTCTTTCGCTATCATCATCCCACTCGCGGGCTACGCTGGCTGGAATGCTCCGCCGTGCCCACCCGTTTGTCCAACGGCGGCACGCTGTGGCACGGCTACACGACCGACGTCACTGCACGCAAGCTCGCCACGGAGCGCATGGCGCTGGCCGAAACGGTCTTCGACAGCACCCACGACGGCATTCTCGTGACCGATGCCGACAAGCGCATCATCGACGTCAATCCCGCTTTCACGAAGCTCACCGGCTACAGTGCCGACGAAGCCCTGGGACGCAAGCCGCACCTGCTGTCCTCGGGCAAGCACGATGCGAACTTCTACCACAACCTGTTCGCCACGGTGCATCAGCAAGGCTACTGGACAGGCGATATCTGGAATGTGCGCAAGGATGGCCGCCAGTTGATCGAAAACGCCACCATTTCGGCGATCCACGATGCCGACGGCACCATCACGCACTATATCGCCGTCTTTCGCGACATCACCCAAAAGCACCTGAAGCAGGCGCGCCTGGAACGACGCGCGATCTACGACCCGCTCACGGGCCTGTTCAATCGCGAACACTTCGGCGATGCACTGGAAAATCTGCTCTCCGGGCTTTCCTACACCGGCATCGGAATCGCCGTCCTGTTCATCGACCTCGACGACTTCAAGCCGGTCAATGACACCTATGGCCATGCCGCCGGCGATGACGCCCTCGTGACCATCGCCCAACGGCTCAAGCAACAGACGCGCAGCACCGACCTGGTCGCCCGTCTGGGCGGCGACGAATTCGTCATCGCACTGGCAGGCATGCGCAGCGCGGAAAAGGCCGAAAAGGTCGCCTTCAAGATTCTCGATGATCTGATCAGCCCCATCGCGCTGCGCGGCGAACATGCCATCACGCTTTCCGCCTCGGTGGGCATCGCCTATACCGACGACAGCCGCTTTGCCCCGGACGCCCTGATCGCCGCCGCCGACAGTGCAATGTACGAAGCCAAGAGTCGTGGCAAGAATCAGGTCGCCATCACCGAGCATCAGCAAGCCAACGGCGACGATCTCTACACCCGACTACAGACCGCGCTGGACGACGGTGAGCTGGCCCTTTTCTATCAGCCGATTCTCTCGTTGAACGACGAACGCATCGTCAGCTTCGAGGCCCTGGTGCGCTGGTACCACCCCGAGCAGGGCTTGCTCGCGCCGCACCATTTCATCGATATCGTCAATCATTCGTCGCTGGAGCGGGTCTATAGTGCCTGGCTGGTCAACCAGGCCGCGCATACCGTACAGCGCTTTCAGGCACGCGACATGGCGGTCACCGTCAGCATCAACGTGACGCGCGACCAGGTCGAATCCGGCCAGCTCGCCGACGACATGGCACAGGCTCGGGAACGCCACGCCCTCGCTTCGCCCTTTCTCAACGTGGAAGTGGTGGAGACCGCCCAGTTCCACGACATCGACCTGGCGTACAACCAGCTTCAGCATGCCCGTCGACTCGGCGCGCAAATCGCCCTCGACGACTTCGGCTCCGGCGTATCCTCGCTGACATATGCCAGCCAGCTCCCCATCGACATCGTGAAGATCGACCAGGCGGTGATTCGCCGCCTCGCCGAGCGTCCCCAGCAACGCCGCTACGTCAGCGGCATCATCGACATGGCCCACGCCATGCAGCGCGTCGTCCTGGCCGAAGGCGTCGAAAGCGTCGAACAACTGGATGTACTGCGGCAGCTGGGCTGCGACATGGTACAGGGCTTTCTCATCGGCCATCCCCTGCCCAGCCAGGAACTCGAAGCTCACTATCTCGCCGAGGACGCAGAGCCGTTCTATCCGCTGGCGCTTCTCGCAGAGTCCAGGCAAAACGCGGGTTTATCCCAGGCGCCCGGGCGCTTATAATGCCCACCCGATCACGCCCCCGTAGCTCAGCTGGATAGAGCAATCCCCTCCTAAGGGATAGGTCATAGGTTCGAATCCTATCGGGGGCGCCATCGCAAGTCCCGCCATTGCGCATTTCTCCTCATCTTGATGGGCTCCGCTCCACCTGCCCTCGCCTCAGCCAAGACCGAGGCCAGTTCCGGCAGTCGCAGGCCAGCAGAACGCCGTTTGCCGATGCGGAAACGCATTGCGTTGGTTCCCTGTGGACGTCGCCCGGCTTTGCGCCAGACGCTTTCTGACAAGGATTAATCGGAGTGGGAGTTGATGAAGCTATCAACGACCTTGCCGGACTCCTGAACCCTTTCACAGAGCTCAGGTGATGGCTGCTGCTCGGGGTTCTCTTCCAAGCTTTCCAGCTCCGCGTAGATGCTCTCGTAGTCATATCGCTCACGAAGTGCCTCGAACTCGCTCCGATACTTTTCGAGAACCGACTCTGGGTCATCGATCCCCTCCAGAAACGCCAGGAAAGAGGCTCGTTTCTCCATCATCGATGATCGAATGCCATCCCGACTGCATTCGATATCAGCGGCGCTGTCAGGCGCCGAGACGAAGGAAATCGCCATGGTCACGATCACGGCACCCACCGGCCAAAAAGTGTTCATGTCACACCCCTGATTGTTAGAAGAACGAAACCTCTCGAACTTGCATTAGACCACCAACTGAATCGCTGCAACCGATTCCTATCCGATACCCGCCGCCATTCACCTCTTGACCAGCACAACGGCGAGCGCCCGGCCGGGCGCTGGCGAAAGTGGTCCGCCAGGTCCTCACGCAAGAACGCGTTATCGGGTTGACCATCAGCACGGCATGCCGCTTTCTGGGTATCAGCCGCCAGGCCTGGTATCAGGGGGGGCAGACGTTGCAAAAAGTATGCAGACCGGGATCTGAGAGTGATCGTTTTTGTCCGCAAGAGTTGCCTTTACCAGATGAGGTCAATCAGGGGGACTTGCGGGCATCATGACGCCATTATCTCGCTAATTAAGTCATGAGACATTTGCGTTGAGCTACGCGCTCGCCCCCGGTAGGATAGCGCGGCCTTTCGGGGCTAATTAAAATTCGATATACGCAAGGGAACACCATGACTCTCAAAAAAACGGCAGCCGCCATTTGCGCGGCGGGGATGGTATCGCTTTCAGGTTGCGCCAGCATCGTGGGCGATACGGACCAGCAGATCACGATCAACAGCACGCCTTCGAAGGCGGACGTGGTGATTTCCGACGAACATAGCCAGGAAGTCTTTCAAGGCACCACGCCGACGACCGTGACCTTGAAAAAGGCCGATGGCTCTTACTTCGGCGGCAAGAGCTATACCGTCGAGCTCAGCAAAGAAGGCTACGACTCGCGCGCAATTTCGATCACCAGTGCCCCCAACGGCTGGTATATCGGGGGCAATATTCTGTTCGGCGGCCTGATCGGCTGGCTGGTCGTCGACCCGCTGACCGGCGCCATGTACACCCTCAGTCCGGACGACATCGATGCAGGCCTTGGCGAGAGCGTGGCCAGCCATGACGGTGGCAAAACGCTGAACCTGGTGCTGACCGAAGACGTCCCCCAGGAACTTCGCAAGGACATGCGGTTGCTGGGCCAGCTGTAAGCATTCCCTATCGGTAGCACCTGGAAAGCCCGCGCTCGTCGCGGGCTTTTCTTGCCGTGAGTCACACTACGGCGTTGCACACTTTGCGACACCGCTTGTCGCTCCCCAGCGCAATACTCATGCCGTCTCGTCTTTATCGATAGGAGATCGACATGGAAAACGGGGTGGTGACATATCTAGCATCGTATGTCGCACGCAAGCGTGGCGATGTTCGAGACAAGGAAGCCTGGGCACTAAAAGACGAACAGCTCGCCTTGTGGGAAGCGGATCGCAGGGTCTGGAGTGACGAGGTACCGCTGAATGCCGACTTGGCGGCGAGCCTGCCGCTGATCCCCGTGATCGACGACCGCCTCGCCACGGCGACTACCGATGGCCATGCGCTCTACTTCGATGCTCGCTTCAGCGCTACGCTGGATACGGCAAGCCGCCGCTATCTGCAGGCCCATCTGCTCTGGCACTGCGCTTTCGGCTATTTGCTGCCCGATGACCCGGAGCACGCTCTCTGGCATTTGGCATGGGATCACGAAATCAACAGCCTGCTGCTGCAACAAGGCTATGCCCTGCCCAGTTCGTCGGTGCTGTTCTTCGCCAAGGTCACGCGACCGGCGAACGAGGTATACGACTGGCTTCTGACCCACCCCGCCCTGGAGCAGGAACTCCCTACAGATAGACTCTGGCAGGAATGCCTGACGTCACCGTCATCGCGCCACGCTCGGCGTGATGCCGATTTCAGACTGGGCACGGTCGACCGGCGGCTGACGGAAAGCTGGCGCGCCCATACACGCATGCTGGCCAACGATTATCGATGCACTCAGCATCTGCCCATCCCGATTGCCAAACGCCTGCGCGACCTTTGAGCAAGCAAATTCAGTGGTACTAAACCCCATGATGCTAAACAAAGTCAGGTAATAGCCGATAACGATATGTAATTAAACGTAATCAAAGGCGAGAATGTCATGTCCGATGTGCGCGATACACTCTTTCGCTACCTGACCCTGCTGCAGTTGATTCCACGCAGCCCCGGCCGCATCGCCACCCCCGTGCTGCTGGAAAAGCTCCGCGAGCGTGGCTTCAGGGTCGATGCACGCTCGCTGCAACGGGATCTGCGCGACAAGCTGGCACTGCATTTCCCGTTGATCTGTGACGACTCGCACAAACCCTTCCGCTGGTATTTCGACCGCCAGTTTCAAAGCCACCTGCCGGCGCTGGACCTGCCCAGCGCGCTTACCCTGATACTTGCCGAAGAACACCTCAAGGGGCTTTTACCGCCCGTCGTCGTCGACCAGCTATCGCCTCAGTTCGCCGATGCCCACCGGGTGCTGGACGACTTGAGCGACAACGGCCTGAGCCAGTGGACGCAACGTGTGCGCGCCCTTCCCAATGGCAAAGCACTCCTGCCCGCCGCCATCGACAATGCGGTATGGCAATGCGTGGCCCAGGCCCTGCTGGAAAACCGGGCACTCGAAGTGTGCTACCTGTCGCGCAGCCGCGAGAGCCATAAAACGCTGACCCTGCATCCACAAGGCCTGGTCAGTCGGTACAGCGTGACCTATGTGGTGGCGACCGTGGGGGATTACGACGATATACGCCAATTCGCGCTGCATCGCATACGTCACGCGACCATCAGCCAGTGTCCGTGGCGCGCATCGCCAGGGTTCGACCTCGACGCCTACATCGCCGACGGCGCCTTCGGCTATCGGCAGACGCCCGATGATGTCGAGCTGGTCGCCAACGTTGCCCCACACGTCGCCTGGCTACTCTCCGAGACACCGCTGTCGAACGAGCAACGCCTCGAGCCTTTGGCGCATGGCGATTGGCAACGGCTCACCGCCACCCTGCCCGACGACCAGCAGACCCTCTGGTGGCTAAAGGGAATGGGGGCCAGCGTGGAGGTCGTCAAACCCGATACCTGGCGCGAAGAAATACGCGACGATGCACGCCGGATTCTCGCTCGTGCTTCCTGCCGCACTTCCAGGGCATGCGATGCTGTCGCCGAGGAAGAAAGCTCCCTCTGATCACGCCACCCTATAGAGTCGGTGACAAAAAAAACCCCGCAAGAATGCGGGGTCAATCAGAGCAGGGATGGACTATCGCTGGCTCACACCAGCCGTCGCGCAAGATGCCGTTAGCACCCTTGCCACTCGGACACTTTCGACATAGCAGCCCATTCACCGTTGTACAAGTTATGTACTGAAAATTTATAACTTCTGTACACCATGCACGAGACATAAAAAAAAGCCGGCTCGATGAGCCGGCTTTCGTTTTCATGCGACCTTCAAGATCGCTGGGGCATCGACAGCTTAGAAGCTGTAGAGGGCACCCACAGAGACACCGTCACCGAAGTCGTTTTCACGATCGTACTGTGCGTACTCGATGAAGGTGTACATGGCCGGAGACAGGTTGTACGTCGCGCCAAGCACGAATTCGTTGAAACTGTCGTCGCCGTCGTAAGAACCCGGTGCAGTGAGACTGTGGCCCCCACCATTTGCGTTGTAGCCTGCCGGGTTAGCTACAGCCGCGACTTCCTTATCGGCATCGACGTACTGGTAGGAGCCGTAGACGTCGCCGAAGCCATAACCGTAGCGGGCACCCAGCGCGTAGCGCTTGATGTCGCCGTTTTCACCGGCGTAGTCGACATCAGTGTTTTCCGCCTTGGCGGAAATACGCAGGGCATCCATGGTGTACTGAGCGTTCAAGCCATAGGCCTTGGCTTCGATGTCATCGCCACCAGTGGTGCTTTCGAGCGTGTAGTTATCGAGGTCGTCATAGACGGCCGCGATGGAGAAGGCGCCAACGGTATACTTCAGGCCACCGAAGAAGGAAGCATTGGAGCCCTGGTTTTCGTAATCGTCACCGGCATCAAACTCGTCCTCGGCGTCGCCCTTGTACTGCGCGCCGACGGCGAACTGCAGGCCAGCCAGTGACGGCGAGACGTACTGAACCTTGTCGCCTTCGCGATCCGCAGTAGCGTCAAGGCCGTAATCATCGCCGTAAAGGTTACCCAGGTCGCTGCTGGAGTCGGAAACGTCGAAGTATTCGTTGTTGGAGATCGGGTCCTGGATCCAGTCGTCGATCAGCGGATCCCAGGAACCGACACGGGCGTCACCGAAGTCGCCCTTCAGGCCCAGGTAAGCCTGGTCGCCGGTGTCGAGGCCGCCGTCGATCTTGGATTCGTCGGCGTCGTGCTCGAGCTCGGCCTTGAAGTAGCCGGTCAGGCCCGGGTTGATGATGTGCTGACCGGAGAAGCCGATGGTGGAGCCGTTGTCGAACAGCTCGTCTTCGGAGTTACCGTCGATATTGTCGACGGACTTGTAGGCAAGCTGAATGTTGCCGTATAGGTCGAGTTGCGTGCCGTCCTGGTTGTAGACAGTGGCAGCCTGTGCAGCGGCGGAGGCGCCCAGGGCACCGGCAACGGCAGTCGCTAAGAGCGTCTTTTTCATCGCGATAGGTTCCTTAACTAGCTTACTGTTCGATCGTGTCTGCAAATGCAGTCGGCTTTCGACCCGGTTTTTTCTCGACATGCCTTGGACAATGCCGAGACGAGTTCATAAAGCCTTGTTGTTATCCAATGCTCGCAAGGAAACCTTATACCGGTCTTTCGGAGAACGCAACAAGAAAAAAACACTGTTTTCCTTCCGCGTCACCTGACGAATCGGTCAAGCCTTCCTCCACCGCGAGCCGGCCCCGCAAGGCCCAGACGTCAACGTACGCCTGAGACATGACAACGGCGTGACATCGACGGCCTCTCATCTTTACGACTCAGAGCATCGCTGACAAGAGGCAAACTTCAACGGCACCCGAGTTTACGACAAAAGTCGCATCCCCTCAGTCGCGCGACTGACAACGAGCGGAGTCATGGAAAGAAAAAAGGGGCTTATGCCCCTTTTTTCCTCTCATCATTTTACCGTCTTGCGCGACATTCAACGCCCGTGCTTGGCCAGCAATTGACTCAGCTTGCGCTCCAGCTGCTCGGATTCCTTGCGTTCCTGCTGGTGGCGCTGCTGCTTTTTCTGCTTCTGCGTCAGTCCGTCGAGTTGCTTGCGCGCGTGGCGCGCTTCGCCTTCGGTCACGGCCTCCACCGCCTGCCCATCGAGATCCACCCGCATGACGCCGGCGCGTACGGCCTTTAGATAACGCGGCAAATGCACATAGCAGGCCAGCGCACGACGGACGAGCTTTTCCGGCCAGGGCTCGCGCGCCACGAGATCCAGATGGATGCCTGTCTTGAGCGGCTGCGTATGCCCCTTGAAGAAGGTGTCCGGATAACGCCGATACCATTGCGACAACAGCGCCTGGGGAGACGGCGGTTCGTGTTCCGCGCCCAGTGCCAGACGGGCCTGGGGCGTCTCGTCATCCGACTCGGTGGACAATGGCGATGCATCCGACATCGAGGCGTTGGAGGATGACGAGGAAGCCGTTTCCGACGTGCGACGCGGCCCGCGAAAGGCGATCGGCCCCAGCCCCCGAGCCTTCGCTCCCGCATCGGGAAGCTCCGCCTGGGTGGCCGGGGTCTCGGCCTCGGCGGGTTCCAGCTCGGCGAGCGCCAGCAAGCGCTCACGCAACGCACGATTTTCCGCTTCGAGTGCCGATAGTTGCCCACGAGCCGCCTCGAGTTCGGCCTGGCAAGCCTCGGCATGATGTTCCAGTGCCCTGAACAGGGCGTCGGCGTGGTCGGTCAGCAAGGCGTGCACTCCCTGGTTGCCTTGAACAACGCTGGGCCACCGAATCGCCTGCGCGTCGCATCGGCAGACAAGCCCAGCCCATGCGGGCTATCGGGTAAGTCTGTGCCAGCTTCGGCGCGCTGGCAACCTCGATCGCCCGTCACGCATTCTCAGGTCTGGGCGGACGCGTCGGTACCGGCATCGTCGCGACGCGTGTAGTGCACGAAGGCGTACTCGGGCTTGCCCTCGCCGCCCTGGCCCGGCACGCGCTGCGTTTCCTGCCACTCGCGGGCGTCGAACGCGGGAAACCAGGCATCGCCCTCGACCTCGATGTCTACCTCGGTCAAGTAGAGCCGCGAGGCGCAGGGCAAGGCCTCGGCAAAGATTTCGCCGCCCCCGATCACGCAGATGTCCTCGACGCCATCGATGATGGCCTGGCCATCGGCCATGTCGAGGGCACTGGCAAGATCGTGGCACACGCGAATCCCGTCATGGTCATGCGCATAGCCACGGTCGCGGGTGACGACGATGTTGAGACGCCCGGGCAGCGGCCGGCCGATGGACTCGAACGTCTTGCGCCCCATGACCAGCGGCTTGCTCATGGTCACGGCCTTGAAGAACTTGAGGTCCTCGGGCAGATGCCACGGCAACTTGTTGTCGACGCCGATGACGCGGTTGCGCGACATCGCCGCCACCAGCGCGATGGGCACGACCGTCTCGATACAGGAGGTCTCGGTACGTGGGGTCGCGTCGCTCATACGGCCACCTCCGCCTTGATGTGTGGATGCGGATCGTAGTCTTCGATGGCGATGTCATCGAACGTGAAGGCGAACACATCCTTGACCCGTGGATTGAGCACCAGGCGAGGCAGCGCGCGAGGCTCGCGGCTCAATTGCAAGCGTGCCTGCTCGAGATGGTTGAGGTACAGGTGGGCATCCCCCAGGGTGTGCACGAACTCGCCCGGCGCCAGGTCACAGGCCTGCGCCACCATGTGGGTCAACAACGCGTAGCTGGCGATGTTGAATGGCACGCCGAGGAAGATGTCGGCGCTGCGCTGATACAGCTGGCAGGACAGCCGCCCCTCGGCGACATAGAACTGGAACAGGGCGTGGCACGGCGGCAACGCCATCTCGTCGACCAGTGCCGGGTTCCAGGCCGAGACGATGAGGCGGCGGGAATCGGGGTTGCGCTTGATCTGCTCGACGACATTGGCAATCTGATCGACATGGCCGCCATCCGGACGCGGCCAGCTACGCCATTGGTAGCCATACACGGGCCCCAGATCGCCGTTCTCGTCGGCCCATTCATCCCAGATGCGAACGCGATTTTCCTTGAGATAGGCGATGTTGGTGTCGCCGCGCAAGAACCACAGCAGTTCGTGGATGATCGAGCGCAAATGCAGCTTCTTGGTGGTCACCAGCGGAAATCCCGCGGCCAGATCGAAGCGCATTTGATGGCCGAAGACGCTGAGCGTCCCCGTGCCGGTGCGGTCACTTTTTTCCACGCCGTTCTCGAGCACGTGGCGCATTAAGTCGAGATAGGGTTGCATGTCGTCCGAACGTTAAACGGTGAAGGCGCGGCACGGCCGCGCCGAGAATGAGTGGGCGGCGCTCACGTCGCCGCCTGCATGCGCGCGTCGTCGACCGGCTGGCGCCGCGACCACACGCACAGCGCGATGCCGGCCAGCGCCATGGGCACGGTCAGGAGTTGGCCCATGGTCAACCAGTCGAAGGCGATGAACCCGAGCTGCGGGTCGGGCCGACGCACGAATTCGACCGAGAAGCGGAATACCGCGTAAAGCAACAGGAACAAACCAGATATCATACCACGACGACGCGGCCGGCTTGAGACCCACCAGAGCACGACGAACATCACCACGCCTTCCAGCGCGAACTCGTACAACGGCGAGGGATGCCGCCCCTCGGGACCCAGTCCCGGGTACACCAGCGCCCAGGGCACATCGGTCACACGACCGGGCAGCTCATGGTTGATGAAGTTGCCGATACGCCCGGCACCCAGGCCGAGGGGCACCAGTGGAGCGACGAAATCGGTCAACTGGAAGAACGCCAGTCGATGCTTGCGCGCGAACAGCCAGGCAGCGATCAGAACGCCGATCAGGCCGCCGTGAAAGCTCATGCCGCCATCCCAGACCTGGAAGATCCACAGCGGATCGGCCGCGAGGCGCTCGAAGCCATAGAACAGCGCATACCCCACGCGCCCGCCGAGTACCACACCGAGCGCACCATAGAACAGCAGATCCCCGATCGCGTCCGGCTGAACCCCGAGCCGATCGGCACGCCGCCGGCCCAGCCACCAGGCGCCCACGAAGCCCACGACATACATCAGCCCATACCAGTGCACCTTGAAGGGCCCCAAGGCGATGGCGACGGGATCGATATCGGGATAGGTCAGCATGCGCTCTCCTTGCATACGGTAGTGTCGGCGGCAGGAGCGCCACCTTACGATAGCCGCCGCCGGGCGGCAACGATGGCGCTGAAGCGCCGACTACTCGTCCGACGGGTTGGCCGTTCCGAGCCAGCGACGCACCATGGCCACCAGATCGCCCGGCCGGTACGGTTTCGCCAGACAATCGTCCATGCCGGCTTGCAGAAAGGCTTCCCGCCCGGCTTCCGTGACATTCGCGGTCAGCGCCACCAGGACACTGGCATGCCCCCTGGCGAGCCGCCTTTCCAGACGCCGCCAGCGTCGGCTGGTTTCCATGCCGTCCAGTGACGGCATGTAGATGTCCATGAACACCAGGTCGAACGCCTGATGCTCGGCCAGCGCCAGGGCTTCCTCGCCACTGGTGGCGGTCTCCACCTGACATCCCTGGCGCTCGAGCACGCTGCAGGCCAGCAGCGTATTCACGGGACCGTCGTCGACCACCAGCACGCGTGGCCGCGATTCTTGCGCGGCTGCCTCAGGTCCCTTGGGACGCTCGGTCAAGGTCTCCAGCAGCATCAGCGCGTCGTCGAGTCGTTTTCGCAACGCCGCGGTACCAGGCGAATCCTGATCGTCCCGAGCCGCCGTATCCGTCAGCGCCGACTCGAGTTCCTGACGCAGATGGTCGAGATAGCCGGATTTGAGCCGCGCATCCTCACGCGCCTGATCGCGCGCCACGCGCAGCTGATGCAGGGTGTCATCGATGTCGGCCTGATCGAAAAGCCCCCATACCGTATGCTCGCCTTGAACGGTCAAGCACTCGAGCCGGTATTCGCGCGTATCGCCGCGCGCATCGGTCAGGCGAATTCGGCGGCGCTGGTCATCGACGAGGCGCGGTGCCAGCCATGCCGACAACGTGGTGCCGCGAAAGGCATCGGGACGCTCCCCCATCAAGCCGGCCAGGGTGGGGTTGAGGCCGACGAGCATGCCGCCTTCAGTCAGCAGGGCCGGCAACTGCAAGCGTCCCGACCAGGAGACCATGTCCCAGTCGTCACTCGATGTCCGCTTCCGCAAGTGAGGTTCGAGACGCGCCAGCATCGTCTCGAGCGTCGTGTACGACGTGTCCTCGTGAGACGGCGGCGTCTCGCCCAGCCGCGTCAACCATCCTCCAAGCCCCGCCAAGGCCGCTTGCCAGCCTTCCTCTTCGCGCTGCATGCGCCAGTAGAGCACCATCACGAAGCCCGCGAAGATCAGCACATTGCCCATGATCAGGCCGATGCTCAGCCATGGGAGCGCCTTCTGCCAGGCACTGTCGTCGGGAAGACGAAGACGACTCACCAGCCGCCAGCCGGTGCTTGGCAGGGTATCCCAGAGCAATGCCTGGTCCCGTCCTTCCAGCCATTGCATGCCATAACGTCCCGCCGCGTCGGGCAATACGCGCGTGGCCTCGTCACGCATCAGCGAGCGCCCTTCGGCATCGACCAGCCAATGTTCGCCGGCGCTGCCCGCTTCATCGCGAATGAGCTGTTGCAACTGGGCCATGGAGATTTCCAGCCCCACTCTCGCGAGATAGTGGCCGTCTTCGATGACATTTCGCGTCGCGACCAGGTATCCCTCCGGCGAGGACGCCCGCGGCCACCAGACCACGCTGTCTGTCCCCTGCGGTGTCGCATCGCGCTGGTAGGGAGGCAAGGCGGTCTCGTGCAGAGGCTCGGGAACGCTGAAGGCACGCATGCCCTCAGGCATCACGAAGAGACGGCTGACCAGGGAGTCCATGGCGTAGTAGTCGTCCAGCAGCGTGGTCATCACGCGTTCGACATCGTCGCGGGACAACACTGCGGGCAGGTCCGATGTCAGGATGCGAGCCGGTCTGGTCTGCGTGGCTGCTGACACCAGTACACGACGCGTGGCGCGCGACAGCATGCGCAAGTGCTGCTGCTGAGTCGACAGGCGTGTATCCAGCTGGCGCGCGTAGACACTGTGCGACGCCTGCAGGCGCGCCAGTTCGTTTTCCGTTTCACGACGCTCGCTGGCCTGCCAGATCAAGGCACCGGCGCCGAGACACAGCAGCGTGAAGCCGATCTCGGCCAGCAGCAAGGGCCCCAGCAAGGCCTTCCAACGCGAACGATGGACGCTCGAAGAAGTCGCAGCGTGGTGCATTCTCTACCCTGCCCGTATCGATGCAGCGAGTGTACGCGCTCGCTTATCGACTGTCATGACGCGTGCGGGGCCGGGTGTGGCGCGTTAGGCTGGCGGCATGCAGCCAAAGAGAGGCACACGCCATGTGCTTGATCGTTTTCGACTGGCGTCCGGGGGACGAGGTACCACTGCGTCTCGCCGCCAACCGCGACGAAACCCACGACAGGCCGACACGCGCCCTGGCGCCCTGGGAAGATGCACCGTCACTGGTCGGCGGGCGAGATCTTCAGGCCGGCGGCACCTGGCTGGCGGCGTCGACGGCCGGGCGCCTGGCCGCCGTCACCAACGTCCGTGCGCCCCTTCATCCCGCCCCTGCCGCGCCGCCGAGTCGTGGCGCCTTGCCCTGCCGCGCCTTGATTCACGAAGCACCACGCGAGTGGCTCGAGGCGCTCGCCGCCGGCGAGGCAGCGGCATACGCCTGGTTCAACCTGTTGTACTGCGATGGCAACGCGCTGTGGCACCTGCATCACGGCCCGGAGGCGACGACGCTGACGTCCCTTTCGCCCGGCGTGCACGGGGTCTCCAACGCCACGCTGGATACCCCCTGGCCGAAGCTGAAAAGAGCCCGCGAGGGATTCGCGCATGCCCTCGCACAGACGTCATGGGAGGCCCACGCCTGGGCCCTGATGCGCGACACGCGTCCGGCCCCTGCCGACCGGCTGCCCGACACCGGCGTCGGTCTGGAAATGGAACGCTTCCTGTCGCCGATCTTCATTCGCGGCCAGCGTTACGGCACGCGAGCCACGACATTGGTGGAATGGCGGCGTGACGCCATCGTGCTGCAAGAAGCACGCTTCGGCCCCGATGCCCGACGGGACGGAGACAGCGAGCAACGTCTTGCCTTGTCTACGCCGTGATCGTCACGCCCGTCGTTCAGTCCTCGGGGGGCAGGAGATGGGCGAGTTTCCAGCCGCCCAGGCGTTGCCGCAGATGCGCACGCACCGCCGCCGTCGTGGGCAGTTGCAGGGTCTCGTCCAGCAGCGTGCAGGCGTCCTTCAGCGATACACGCCGAATCGCTGCACGCACGCGCGACAGGCTGGGCGCATTCATGGATAGCGTCTCGAAGCCCATCCCCATCAGCAGCAAGGCACCCGCGGGATCCCCCGCCAGCTCGCCGCACACCGAGGCCGGCACCCGCAGACGCCGCGACTCGCGGGCGAGATGGGACAAGGCGCTCAGCACCGCCGGATGGCAGGCGTCGTAGAGGCTGGCCACGCGCGGGTTGTTGCGATCCACCGCCAGCAGGTACTGGGTCAGGTCGTTGCTGCCCACCGAGAAGAAATCGACCCGCGCGGCCAGGGCATCCAGCTGATACAGGGTTCCCGGCACCTCGATCATCACCCCGATGCGCGGCCGCGCCAGGCTCACGCCCTCCTCCGCCAACTCGCGCAGGGCACGGTCGATGAGCTTGAGCGCGGCATCGACCTCCTCGATGCTCGAGATCATGGGCAGCAGGATGCACAGGTTGTCGAGCCCCACCGAGGCGCGCAGCATCGCCCGCAACTGCACCATCAACACCTCGGGATGATCCAGCGTCACGCGGATGCCCCGCCACCCCAGGAACGGATTGGCCTCGTCGATGGGAAAGTACGGCAAGTCCTTGTCGCCGCCGATATCCAGCGTACGCATCACCACCGGCAGCGGCGCGAAGCTCTCGAGCTGATCGCGATACAGCCGCGTCTGCTCCTGCTCGCTGGGAAAGCGCTCGTTCATCATGAACGGCACCTCGGTGCGATAGAGCCCCACGCCGCCGACCCGGGACTTGAGCGAGGCCACGGCCTCCACCGTCAGTCCGGTATTGACCATCAGCGGCATGCTGTGACCGTCGGGTGTCTCGCTGGGGCGGTCCTGCTCGTGCTCGAGCACATCGCTCAGCGCGCGTTCCTCGGCGATCAGGTTGCGATAGTGGTGTTCGCGTTCCGCATCCGGGCGTACGAACAAGCGCCCGCGATGGCCATCGAGGATCGCGCGCGCGCCGTTGAGGCGGGGCAGTGGCAAGTCCACCATCCCCAGTACCGTGGGGATGCCCATTGCCCGGGCGAGGATGGCGACATGCGAGGTGCTCGACCCGCGAATCGACACCAGGCCGACCAGCTTGTCGCGCGGCACCTCGCCGAGCGAGGCGGCACTCAGCTCATCGCCGATCAGGATGGTCTGCTCGGGGAAGGTATCCGGCGTGCGCGGACTGTCTTCCTGCAGGTGCGACAGCACGCGCCGCCCCAGATCGCGAATGTCGGCGGCCCGTTCGCGCAGGTAGTTGTCGTCGACACGCTCCAGGTATTGCACGTGCCGCTTGACCACATCGGCCAGCGCGCCGGGTGCCCACTGCCCTTCGCGAATGCGCTTCTCGACTTCCTGGCCCAGCGCAGCGTCCCCCAGCATCTGCTGATAGACATCGAACAGGGCGACTTCCTGGGCGGAAATACGCTTGACCAGGCGCGCGGCCGCGACGCCGATCTCCTTGCGCACGTTATCGATGGCCTCGTGCAGACGCGCGATCTCGGCATCGATGTCGGTGGGAATCAAGTCGGGCACGCTGTTCAGGTCGGCCGGGGGCATCAGCACCACCAGTTCTCCCACCGCCATGCCGGGCGATGCCGCGATGCCCGAGAACATCGCCTGGCCATCGGCCTCGGTCGGACGGGTCAGCGTGCCCGTGGCCATGGCATGCGCCAGCACGCCGGCCAGCTGGGCCGCCATGGTGATCAGGAAGGCCTCCTCGCCTTCATCGAAGCGACGCATGGCCTGCTGCTGCACGACCAGCACCCCGAGCATGCGGCGCTGGTGAATGATCGGCACGCCGAGGAAGCTCGAAAAGCGCTCCTCGCCGGTTTCGGCAAAATAGCGGAAATACGGATGCGACGGTGCATCCTCGAGGTTGAGAGGCTCCTCGCGCTGGCCGACCAGCCCGACCAGCCCTTCGCCCAGCGGCATGCTCACCTGTCCCACCGCCTGGGTACGCAGGCCCAGGGTATCCATGAGCACCAGGCGATCGCGCTCGGCATCGAATAGATAGACGGAGCACACATCGGTGCGCATCGCCTTGCGAATCCGGCGCACCATGGTCGCCAGCGCGGCTTCCAGGCTACGCGCGCCGTTGACTTCCTGAATGATGCGTCGGAGAACGTCGAGCATGGGCATTTCTTCTTGTTGTCGTCACGGCGTGCGTGCGACGGTTGATCTGAGGCGAACGTGGCGGGGACCGCCCAGCTAGGCCGCGTCGGCCGGAGGCACGCCCGCGGCTAGCAAGGTCCCTCTTCGTTCGCCAAGCGGTGCACGCGCGGCGCCAGTTCCCGCAAGGCGCGGCGGTAGACTTCACGCTTGAAAGGCACGACCTGCCCCAGTGGATACCAGTAGCTCACCCAGCGCCAGCCATCGAACTCCGGCTTGGGGGTGGAATCCACGCAGATCCGGCTATCCCGGCAACGGATCTTGAGCAGGAACCATTTTTGTTTCTGGCCGATGCACACCGGCCTCGAATGCGTTCTCACCATGCGTCGTGGGAGACGGTAGCGCAGCCATCCGCGCGTACAGGCCAGGATCTCGACATCCTCCGGCGTCAAGCCGATCTCTTCCTCGAGTTCCCGATACAATGCCTGTTCCGGTGTCTCATGCGCCTTGATCCCTCCTTGCGGAAATTGCCACGCATTCTGTCCCACACGACGCGCCCAGAGCAGCTGTCCGCTGCGGTTGGCAATGATGATGCCAACGTTGGGCCTGAAGCCGTCAGCGTCGATCACGGACATCACCTTAATGAATCTTCGTTGAAGCCATTCTTCCACAAAGCCAGAAAGCGCATCAATACGCCTTGCGGTGGGCAACATTCGGTAACTCTGCGATAATCCCTTCCCTTCGACACCACGACTCGTCCCCTTCACCCTGCACGATGCAAGGAGCCTTCCTTGAGCCTGGCGATCTTCGATCTCGACAACACGCTACTGGACCTCGACAGCGACCACGCCTGGGGCGAGTTCCTCATCGAGCAAGGCGCCGTCGACGCGACGACCTACCGCGACGCCAACGAGCGCTTCTATCAGCAGTATCAGGACGGCACGCTCGACATCATGGCCTACCTGGCTCTCGCCCTTAAGCCGCTGGCCGAGAACACGCCCGAACAACTGGCCGCCTGGCACCAGCAGTTCATGGCCAGCAAGATCGAGCCGCACATCCTGACCCGAGGCGAGGAGCTGCTGGCGCGTCATCGTGCCAAGGGCGATCGGCTGTTGATCATCACCGCCACCAACCGCTTCATCACCGGCCCCATCGCCGAGCGCCTGGGCGTCGACGACCTGATTGCCGTCGAGCCCGAGATCGAGGCCGGCCACTACACCGGCCGCGTGGTCGGCACGCCCAGCTTTCGCGAAGGCAAGGTCGAACGTCTCGACGCCTGGCTGGCCGAGGAAGACGTCACGCTGGACGGCGCCTGGTTCTACAGCGACTCGCATAACGATCTGCCGCTGCTCGAGCGTGTCGACCACCCCGTCGCGGTCGACCCCGACGACGCCTTGCGTGAAGCCGCCACGCGGCGCGGATGGCGCATTCTCAGCCTGCGCGATTGATCCCGGCGACGGTTTATCGGTCGCCAAAGGGATTCCTTATGGCTTTATCATTAGTCATAAAGTCGACCTTGGGGATGCAGTATTTCCCGGCCAAAACCGTTATAATGCAATGCATCAAATTCCATCGCGCCGGTCGCAGTTCGAGACGCCGCTTGCCCGGCTGACCGACGCACCTTGTGTAAGGGTTACGTGAATGGTTGGCACGCATATGGATGAGTCAGTAGACATTGTACTCGTGGGCGCGGGCGTCATGAGCGCCACGCTCGCGACCCTGCTTCACGAGCTGGAACCGGATGCCCGCATCGAGATCATCGAGCGTCTCGACAGCACCGCCAGCGAAAGCTCATTTGCCTGGAACAATGCCGGCACCGGTCACGCCGGCTTGTGCGAACTCAACTATACGCCCCGCGCCGACGACGGCTCGATCTCGCTCGACAAGGCCATTCATACCAACACCCTGTTCGAAGAGTCCAAGCAGTTCTGGAGCTACCTGGTCGAGAAAGGCAATCTCGGCGACCCCGGCCGTTTCGTGCACCCCGTTCCGCACATGAGCTTCGTGCGCGGCGAAGACGACGTGCGCTTCCTGCGCGATCGCTACCACGCCATGCGCGAGCACCCCTGTTTCGAAGGCATGGAATACACCGAGGATCGCAGCGTCATCGGCCAATGGGCGCCGCTGCTGCTCGACGGTCGAGAAGGCGATGAACCGCTCGCAGCGACACGCGTGACCACCGGCACCGATGTCGATTTCGGCGCGCTGACCCGCCAATTGCTCGCTCGCCTCGAGGAAAAGCCCGACGAACAGGTGCGCATCACCACCGGCCAGACGGTCGAGGACTTGACGCGCAATGAAGACGGCAGCTGGCGCCTCAAGGTCGCGGGCAACGACGACACCCAACGTACCCTGAACGCACGCTTCGTGTTCCTGGGCGCCGGCGGCGCCTCGCTGCATCTTCTGCAGAAGAGCGGCATTCCCGAAGGCAAGGGCTACGCGGGCTTTCCGGTCAGTGGTCAATGGCTGCGCTGCGACAAGCCCGAAATCGTCTCGCGCCACAATGCCAAGGTCTACAGCAAGGCGCCCATCGGCGCGCCTCCCATGTCGGTGCCGCACCTCGACACGCGCAACGTCGACGGCTCGCCCTCGCTGCTGTTCGGCCCCTTCGCCGGCTTCACCACCAAGTTCCTGAAGACCGGCTCGGTGATGGATCTGGCCAAGTCCGTGCGCTCCTCCAACCTGAGCCCCATGCTCTCGGTGGCGCGTGACAACTTCAGCCTGGTCAAGTACCTGATCGATCAGGTACGGCTGTCGCACGAGCAACGTGTCGACGAGCTGCGCACGTTCTATCCCATGGCCAAGAATGACGACTGGCGCCTCGAAGTCGCCGGTCAGCGCGTCCAGGTGATCAAGAAGGACCCGCAGAAAGGCGGCATCCTGCAGTTCGGCACCGAGGTCGTGGCCGCCAGCGACGGCTCGCTGGCGGCACTGCTGGGCGCCTCGCCCGGCGCCTCCACCGCCACCTCGATCATGCTCAATCTCGTCGAACAGTGCTTCCCCGAGAAGTTCGCCAGCCAGGCATGGCAGCAGCGCCTGCACGATCTCGTACCCGCTCGTGCCGAGACCCTGGCCGACAACGGCGACCTGCTGCGCGACGTGCGCCGCCGCACGCACGACACCCTCAAGCTGGTGGACACGCAGCCCAGTCCCGAACCGGTGACCTGAAGCCGCGCCACTGTCTCGGAAGCCCTGCTGCAACGAAAGCCCTGCTGCATCGAGTAGGAGGGGGAGTCGCCTCCCCCGTCCTCTCACACCACCGTACGTACCGTTCGGTATACGGCGGTTCATGAAGAACGGCTAAGCCCTCTTGCCGTGTCGAGTACCGAGATCAGCCCCTGCTGCTCGAACCACTTCCGTGGCAGGGCCTGATTCATGTGCGAGGCGCCCGCATTCCACCAAGGACCTCGCCCATTCCCCGCTGACTTCCTGGCACGGGGCTCGTCCAACCCTAGCGCCAGGAGTTTCCGACGCCGGGTGCCTGGACGTTTCCACTGCCGCCAAATCACGCAGCGCAAGCGTCGGCGTACCCATTGATCCAGCGCTTCCAGGGGACGCTTCACATCGACGAGGCTGAAGTAGCTGGCCCAGCCGCGTAGGACGGGGGCCAACGCCTCGGTGACTCGCCGGATGTTGTGCCCCCTGCCACGCTTCAGGATCTCCCGGACACGCTGCATCAGGCGCTGCAAGCTGGCCTGGGTCAGCGTCAGCCGTGGCAGCTTGTGCCGAGTCAGCGTGTACCCCAGATAGCCTCGCTGCCAGGGGCGATCCACCGTGCTTTTGGCATGGTTGACCATGAGCCGAAGTGAGTTCTCGAGATACTCACTCAGGCTGGCCATGACGCGCTCACCCGCTCGCCGACTGCGTACATAGATCTGCATGTCGTCGGCGTAGCGGCAGAAGCGGTGGCCGCGGCGCTCCAGTTCCTTGTCCACGTCATCCAGCAGGATATTCGCCAGCAGCGGGCTCAGCGGTCCGCCCTGGGGCGTCCCCTGTCGGCGTGGCGCGGCCAAGCCGTGCTGGAACATCCCGGCTTCCAGATAGCGACGGATCAGGCGCAACACCCGCTTGTCGCGGACGCGACGCGCGATCCGCGCCATCAGCAGGTCGTGGTTCACCCGGTCGAAGAAGGCTTCCAAGTCAAGGTCGACCACCCAGCGGTGGCCGGCAGAAACGTGAGCCTTCATGGCCGAAACAGCCTGCTGAGCACTGCGCCCGGGGCGATAGCCGTAGCTTGATGCGGAAAAGCCCGGATCGAAGATCGGCGTCAACACCTGCAGCAGCGCCTGCTGGATCAGTCGGTCGGTGACCGTGGGAATGCCGAGCTGTCGGGTCCCGCCCTTGGGCTTGGGGATCTTGGCGGCTCGGATCGGGCTGGGGTGGTACTCACCGGCCAGCAGCCGCTCGCGCAGCGTCGGCCAGTACTGTTTCAGGTGGTCGGTCAACTGGTCCACCGTCATGCCATCGGCACCCGGCGCCCCTTTGTTGGTGACCACCCTACGGTAAGCCCGCGCCATGTTGGCCTTCTCTACCACGGCTTCCATGAGCGGGGCGGGCTCCGCTTTCGTCCACGATGACGACGCCGGGACCGTCTCGACGCCCACCGGCTGGGGCGCGGGGTTCCACCCCGGCCCCTCTGGGTGGGTGGCGGTGTTAGCGCCCATTGCTGTCTTCACGATCAATCCTCGAGACGTCATCGCCTACTCGCGGTTCTTCATGTTCGGCCCTTGGTGCCGAGGTGAACCGGCCCTTACTATGGCCTTGGCTGACGTCTGATGGCCCCTCCCGTCGCCTTTCGACGCCGGTAGCACTGTGGCAGACCACCAGACCTCCCAGGGTAAGACGCGCGACCTTCCCGCTTATGCCTGTCGGATGTACGTCATGGCGTTTCGTGCAAGTACCGGGCGTTGGTGATCGTTGCCACCTCACCCCGCCAGGACGCCTCATATCCGCTTCCTGTTCGTCAGGCCAGCGTTTTGCCTCGGGCTTCCTTCGGATTCTCCCTCGCAGAAGACACCCTTGCCGTCGGCTAGTACTTCCCCTTGCCGGGCGTACAGGGGACTTTCACCCCCAAATCATCCCGAGGCACCACCCTCGGGAACAGCGCCAGTCTGGCGCTGCGCGCCATGCCTGGCGCACAACGAAAAGCGCCTCGACCCAAGGGTCGAGGCGCTTTTTCATGTCCGGGGCGCAAGCGTGCGGCACGCCAGACTCAAGGCCGCCAGCACCGCTCGGGGCAAGCGCTCTTCAGTGCAGCCAAAACCACAGGTGCATGGTGCTCCAGGCATAGACGCCGGCCAGCACGTCATCGAACATGATCCCGAAGCCGCCCGCCACGCGGCGGTCGACCCAGCGAATCGGCCACGGCTTGATGATGTCGAAGACCCGGAACACCACGAACCCCCATAGCGCCGCCTCCCAGGAAAAAGGCACCGCCGCCATGGTGAGCCAGTAGCCGACGAACTCATCCCAGACGATGCCGGAGTGATCATGCACCCCCAGGTCGCGGGAAGTCTTGTCGCATAGCCAAATGCCCAGCAGCGAGGCAATGCCCACCAGTCCCAGGTACCACTCGAGGGTCAACCCCGACAGCAGCCAGTAAAACGGGATCGCCGCCAAGGTGCCGAAGGTTCCCGGTGCAAAGGGAATCGCCCCGCTGCCAAGCCCGAAGGCCAGAA
Organism: Chromohalobacter sp.; assembly: GCF_039830575.1. Taxonomy (NCBI): domain Bacteria; kingdom Pseudomonadati; phylum Pseudomonadota; class Gammaproteobacteria; order Oceanospirillales; family Halomonadaceae; genus Chromohalobacter; species Chromohalobacter sp. The sequence continues at coordinate 27,987 of NZ_JBDOOX010000018.1, forward strand.
AATGCGAAGGGCGACGCCAGACGCTGCGTGGCGCGCGATTCATGAGGCGCCTCCTGTGAAGTGCTGCCATCCCACTCCTTGGAGCGTCTCGGGAATGCCTCGTATGCCCGGCTCGGCGGCGACCCGCCCGATCTCGGTCAAGGCGACATCGCACGCGGCGCAACGTTGCTGGGCATCCGCCCAGGCGGCATCCGGCACGCTGACCAGCAGTTGATAATCGTCGCCGCCGTTGAGCGCGGCATGCAATGCGGCCTCGCGGCCCAGGGTCATGTCGAGGGAAGGCGCAAGCGGCAGGTCATCGGGCGACAGGACGGCCCCCACCCCCGAAGCCCGGCACAGATGACCGAGATCGGCCAGAAGCCCGTCGGAAATGTCCAGCCCCGCCGAGGCCAGGCCACGCAGGGCCTGACCGGCAGCGAGCTGCGGCGTGGGCGTCAGATAGGCGGCCAGCAGGGGGTCCGCGAGATCGTGACCACCCGCCTGCCACATGCGCAACCCGGCGTGACCGCCGCCCAGCGACCCCGTCACCGCCAGACGCTCGCCCGGGGCCGCGCCGGTACGGCGCAACGCCTGGCCGGCAGGTACATCGCCGATCACGGTGACCCCGATCGACAGAGAGCCGCGTGTGACATCGCCGCCGATGAGCGGCGTCGCGGTGCGCCGGCCGAGTTCGCGAAACCCGTGGGCGAAACGTTCCAGCCAGTCGGGCTCGGCGTGCGAGAGCGTCAGCGCCATCAGACACCCCCGCGGACGCGCCCCCATCGCCGCCAGATCGGAAAGTGCGACGGCCAGCGCGCGATGCCCGATGGCCTCGGGCGGCGCATCGCCGGGAAAGTGCACGTCGACCACCGAGGTATCCACGCTCAGCGCCAGTTCGTGACCGGCCTCCGGACTCAACAGGGCGCAATCGTCGCCGACGCCCAGCGCCACGCCGGGCATCGGCGGTTCGCTATCGGGCGTGGTGAAATAACGCGCGATGATGTCGAATTCACCCAACATGTCAGCGACGGCGCGCAGCGACCTCGGCACTCCGCAAGCGACTCGCCAGCTTGTCGAGAATACCGTTGACATACTTGTGGCCATCGGTGGCGCCGAACGCCTTGGCCAGTTCGATGCCTTCGTTGATCACCGCACGGTACGGCACCTCGAGGCGATACTTCAGCTCGTAGGCGCCCAGCCGCAGAATCGCCAGCTCGATACGGTCGAGGTCCTCGAGACGCCGGTCGAGCAACGGCGCGATGGTCTTGTCGATGGCCTCGCGGTCGGCGGCCACGTTGTGCAGCAGCTCATGGAACAGCGCCAGGTCGGCGATTCCCATGACCTTGTGCCAGTTCTCGTGGTCTTCGAGGTCCTCATCGGCAATCTGCGCCCGGAACTCCGACTCCACCGCCGTGATCGACTTGCCGGTCATCTGCCATTGGTAGAGTCCCTGCACCGCCAGCTCACGCGCCGCACGCCGCGATTGCTGAGCCGGGGTCGCCTCACGTGGCGTCTGGCTCATGCCTCACCCCCGAAGCGCTTGAACAGCGAGACCATTTCCATCGCCGCCATGGCGGCCTCGGCGCCCTTGTTGCCGGCCTTGGTCCCGGCGCGCTCGATGGCCTGCTCGATGGAGTTGACGGTCAGCACGCCATTGGCGATGGGCGTGTCGGACTCCAGCTGCAAACTGCTCAGCGCGCTGTTGCAGTTACCCGCCACGTACTCGAAATGCGGCGTACCGCCCCGAATCACCGCGCCCAGGGCGATGACGGCATCGGGCTTGAGTACCCGCAGGGCACGCTTGACGGCCAGTGGCAGTTCCCAGGCGCCGGGCACGTGGATGATGTCGACGTTTTCTTCGTCCACGCCATGACGGACGAGGCTGTCCACGGCCCCTTCCACCAGGCTATCGACCACATGATGATTGAAGCGGCCCACGACGATGACATAACGGCCATCGACATCGGTGTAGCCACCCTCGACTTGAGAGATCGGTTGCATTGTCAAATCCCGGGTCTGGAAGCGCGAAACTTCGCGCACGATATATCAGCTATGTCGGTACGTGCCAGTGAAGTGATCGCTTACGCCGCCATGACGCGACCCTCGGGCCGCGTCCGCGGCCGTCGCTTGCGACCGGCACGCCCGGCCGCCGGCGCCCCAGGGCGCGGCGGTCGAATGGATGAAGACCTATTCTACCGGCTGGTCGCTCTCGGGGGTATCGCCACCCACCCGTTCGACGACCTCGAGGTCGAAACCGGAAAGCGCGGAGAACTTCCACGGCGAACTCAACAGCCGCATCTGCCCCACGCCCAACTGGCGCAGAATCTGCGAGCCGGTGCCGATGGTCAGGTAATTGCCGGCGCCATCGGACTCGCTGGAACGCGGGGCCGGCTTGCGTCCGAGCAGCACGTCGAGCTGGTCTTTCAGATCGAGCCGTGGTCGACCATCATCCAGCAGCACGAACACGCCCGCGTCGGCTTCGGCGATCTGGGCCAGGGCACTGGCAGCGGTCCAGCTGTGGCTATCCGGCCTGGTCAGCATCAGCAGGTCGCGCAGCGTATCGGCGATGTGCACACGTACGGTGGTCGGCGACTCGGTGCGCGGGGTGCCCTTCACCAGCGCCAGATGGTGCGTATTCTGGATGCGGTCGCGGAAGACGTGCAGGGTCAACTCGCCGAAAGCGGTATCGACGACGCTGCGCTCGACCTCGTCGACGGTGCGCTCGTGGTGAATACGGTAGTGAATCAGATCGGCGATGGTGCCGATCTTGATGTCATGCTCGGCGGCGAAACGTTCGAGCTCGTCGCGACGCGCCATGCTGCCGTCATCGTTCATGACCTCGCAGATCACGCCGCTCGGTTCGAAACCGGCCATGGCGGCCAGGTCGCATGCCGCCTCGGTGTGCCCGGCGCGCCGCAACACGCCACCCGGCTCGGCCATCAGCGGAAAGATATGCCCTGGCTGGACGATATCCGCGGCCACGGCGTCGCGCGCCGCCGCCGCCCGTACGGTGCGAGCACGGTCGGAGGCGGAGATCCCCGTGGACACGCCGCGCGCGGCTTCGATGGAAACGGTGAACTTGGTACCGAAACCGGAGCCGTTGTCGCGGACCATCAAGGGCAGTTCGAGGCGTTCGCAACGCTCCCGGGTCATCGGCAGGCAGATCAGGCCGCGGGCGTAGCGCGCCATGAAATTGATGTGCTCGGCGTCGACGCACTCGGCGGCCATGATGATATCGCCTTCGTTCTCGCGATCCTCATCGTCCATGAGAATGACCATCTTGCCTTGGCGGATGTCCTCGACGATGGCGTCGATGGAAGCCAAGCCCTGTTTGGATGAAAGCGCCATGGTGTCTCCGATGCTCGTCTCGTACACCGATGCGTCGCGGGCATCGGCGCCGTCTAGGGGGTGTCGTTGCATGACAACGCGGGCGTCGTGGCAGCCCGACACCCAGTCAGGTCGGCGCCCAGAGTACCTGCAAGCGCGCCGACGCGCCAGTGGCAGCGCCCATGTGAGTGAAGGCTCACGCTTCGTCCTTGGCGCTGCGCGAGGGCCGCGCCACGATCCGCCAGTCCTGGCCCACGGCGCGAATGTCGTCGATGTGCAGCGGACGTTGCTGCGCCATGCGTTCCAGCCCCGGCAGGGCGAACAGGGGACGTGCCTCGCCGCCGAGCAGCGTCGGCGCCACGAACAGGTGCATCTCGTCGATCGCCTCGAGATCGAGCATGGCACCGGCCAGCGTCGCCCCGGTTTCCAGCAGGACCTCGTTGCACTGCTCGTCGCGCGCCAGATACGCCAGCAGCGCGCGCAGATCGACGCGGCCGCCCTCATCGGCGGGCAGCATCAGCACCTCGGCGCCGGCACGCGACAAGGCCTCGCGGCGTGCCTCGTCGGGGGTACAGGTTGCCACCAGGGTGCGCCCCGGCTCGCGCAGACAGGCCGCCGCCAGCGGCAAGCGCAGGCGCGAGTCCACCACCACGCGCAAGGGCTGTCGACGGGCGATGGCCTCGCCGTCTTCGAGCGCGAGCTGATCGGCGCGCACGGTGAGCCGCGAGTTGTCGAAGATCACCGAATCGACCCCGGTCATCACCGCACTGGCCCGCGCGCGCAAGCGCTGCACTTCGGTCCGGGCGGACGCCCCGGTGATCCATTGCGACTCCCCGCTGGCCATGGCGGTACGCCCGTCCAGGCTCATCGCCATCTTCAAGCGCACGAACGGCAAGCCATCGCGCATGCGCTTGACGAAGCCGACATTGAGCGCCTCCGCGTCGGTCGCCAAGAGCCCCACGCCCACCTCGATGCCCGCCTCGCGCAGCATGGCCACGCCACGCCCGGCCACCTGGGGATTGGGATCGACCATGGCGACCACGACACGGCGCACGCCGGCATCGATCAACGCCTGGGCACAGGGCGGCGTGCGGCCATGGTGGGAACAGGGCTCCAGTGTCACGTAGACCGTGGCGCCCGCGGCGGCGTCGCCCGCCTCGCGCAAGGCATGCACCTCGGCATGCGGGCCGCCGGCATAGGCGTGGTATCCCTCACCGACGATGCGGCCGGCATTGACCACGACGCAGCCGACACGCGGATTGGGATGCGTGGTATAGAGGCCATGGCGCGCCAACTGCAGCGCACGCGCCATGCAGGCTTCGGGGGACGGCGGAGTCATCAAACCTCCTGAGGCATTGACGCGTCGCGGCAAGCCGCGTCAGCGTTTGTCGGCATCATCCGGCGAAAAGCTGGGTTCCTGCGCCAGACGATCGATCTCGGCGCGGAACTCATCCAGGTCCTGGAAGCGACGATAGACCGAGGCGAAGCGGATGTAGGCGACCTGGTCGAGCCGCTTGAGCGAGCGCATGACCTCCTCGCCGATCTCGCGCGCCTCGATTTCGCGCTCGCCACGGGCACGGAGACGCTGGCGAATGCGCTCGACCGCCGCTTCGATGGACTCGGCGCTGACCGGACGTTTCTCCAGCGCACGCAGCATGCCGGCGCGCAACTTGCGTTCGTCGAAGGTTTCCCGCGAGCCATCGCCCTTGATCACGCGGGGCATGACCAGTTCCGCCGTCTCGTAGGTGGTGAAACGCTCGCCGCAGTCGTTGCACTGGCGACGCCGACGCACCTGGTCCCCCTCGGCGACGAGGCGCGAATCGGTCACCTTGGTGTCGTACTTTCCACAAAAGGGACAATGCATCGTGGCGCATCCGCGGTTGGCTATCGAGGATCAGGGGCGTCGTGATCGAAACCGCGACGGGGCATCCGAACGACCTTCAGTCGTCACATCACGGTCAAGATCATCGGCCATTGTAGCCTTTACGCCGGGCAAGCGGAAACTCGCTTGCACACCGTGGCCACCCGGACCACGCTCATAACGCGACGCTTGCGTCGCAAGCACCCCCTTCATTGACAAGGAATCGCCTGGAGGAACCGTCATGGGCATCATCGCATGGATCGTCTTCGGCCTGCTGGCCGGTATCGTCGCCAAGCTCATCATGCCGGGCCGCGATCCCGGCGGCCTCATCGTCAGCCTCATCCTCGGGGTACTCGGCGCCATCGTCGGCGGCTGGATCGGTACCGCGCTGGGCTTCGGCACGGTGGATGGCTTCAACCTCGGCAGCTTCGCCATCGCCGTGCTCGGGGCCATCATCCTCCTGGGGCTCTACCGCATCGTGAAGAAATGACCCTTCCCCGCCCGCGCACGTCGGCCAGGGGCTGGCGTGCGCGGGCCACCATGCCCGGCAAAACGGCAGTCTTCGCCGAGCATGGCACGACTTCTGCAACAATTCTGGCGTGCGAACCCCCGATTCTCGCGAGGAGCCGTCGATGCCCCACCCCATGTCCCACGCTCCGCAGCGTCAACTCGATGAAGCCGAGTTCGTCGACCGCGCTCGGGCACGCCTGAACGAGATCTACGGCCCTCGCGCCGACGAGGTGCTGCGCCGATTGCAGCGACTGGTGGCGCACCAGCGCGGTGCGATTCCCGAACGCCCGCGTCCATTGTGGAGCGAGCGCGACCAATTGCTCATCACCTACGGCGACCTCCTGCTCGACGGCGAACGCCCTCCGCTGCAAGTGCTCGACGAATTTTTGGAGACCCGGCTCGCGGATACCTTCAGCGGCGTGCACGTCCTGCCGTTCTTCCCCTGGAGCAGCGACGACGGGTTTTCGGTCATTCATTATCGCGAGGTCAACCCTGCGCTGGGCGACTGGGACGACATTCGCCGCCTGGCCCGTCACGGCGACCTGATGGTCGACCTGGTGATCAATCATGTCTCGCGGGAATCGCTGTGGTTCGTCGACTACCTCGCGGGCACGCAGCCGGGCCGCGACTATTTCATTGAAATGGACCCCGCCACCGACCTGTCGCAAGTCACGCGCCCGCGCAATTCGCCGCTGCTGGTGCCGGTCTCCACGCGCCGGGGCACGCGCTACCTGTGGGCCACCTTCTCCGAAGACCAGATCGACCTGAACTTCGCCAATCCCGATGTGCTCATCGAATTCATCGGCATCATGCTCTATTACGTGGCGCAAGGCGCGCGCATCATCCGCCTCGACGCCATCGCCTATCTGTGGAAGCAGGTCGGCACCGCCTGCATTCATCTGCCGGAAACGCATGCCGTGGTGCGCCTGCTGCGCGCCGTTCTCGATCACCTCGCCCCCGGCACCCTGCTGATCACCGAAACCAACGTCCCGCACCGCGAGAACATGAGCTATTTCGGCCTCGAACGGTTGGCGACCGCATCGCCGGACGCGACCGCGCAGCCCGACGAAGCGCACATGATCTACCAGTTCACGTTGCCGCCCCTGCTGGTGCATACCCTGACCAGCGGCGACGCCACGGCGCTGGAGGCCTGGGCGCGCAGCCTGCCCTCGCTGCCGCCGGGATGCACCTACTTCAATTTCACCGCCAGCCATGACGGCATCGGCGTGCGAGCCCTGGAGGGCCTGCTGCCGCCCCACGAGATCGAAGCGATGCTCGAGCTCATGCATCGCTTCGGGGGCTACGTGAGCATGAAGGCCGACGCCGACGGCAAGGACTCCCCCTACGAAGTCAACATCACCTATTTCGACGCCCTGCGCGGCACACGAAGAGGCGCCGACCCCTGGCAGGTGGAACGCTTCCTGTGCAGCCAGCATCTGATGCTGGCCCTGCAAGGCATCCCCGGCATCTACTTCCACTGCCTGACCGCCACCCTCAACGACCATGAAGGGGTCGAGCGCAGCGGCCAGTTGCGCACCATCAACCGGCGCCGCTGGCAGAAGGAAGAACTCGATGAGTTGCTCGACAGCCGCAATACGCCCACGCGCGAGGTCTTTTTGGCCTTGCGCCGACGTCTCAAGCTGCGTGCCCAGGAGCCCTGCTTCCACCCTCAGGCGGCGCAGCGCATCGTGACCACGCCTCCGACACTGTTCGCCGTGCAACGTGGCCCGCTCGACGATGGCCGCCGTCTGCTCGCGATCTACAACGTCACCGACAAGCGCCAGCCCCTGGAGGTGGCCGAACTGGACGAAGGCAGCTGGTACGACCTGCTGGCCGACGCGCCCTGGGATGCCTCGGCACCACGCGAGTTGCGCCCCTACCGCAGCCTCTGGCTGGTACAGCGCCCCGGCGCGGATTGAAGCACTTGCCGACGCGACAGGCGCTGGGTAGAGTGAATGCCGGAGATGGCATTCCTCCGGTCGCCGAGCCCCGTCATGTGCGGTGCCACCGCGACAAACCGCCTGGCGTGATCCGAGACCATGACGTCTCGACCACCGGCCGCCAGCGCTAATGATGCCTGCCAACGCACCCGAGGTGCGTCGTGTGCAGGCATTCGCTATCCGTCTTTCGGCACGCCGCATCTCGTTCATTCATTCTCGACAGGAATGCGAACACACATGTGGCTTTCCCTCGTGGCGATCGGTGCCGGCGCCGCCCTCGGCGCCAACCTGCGCTGGCTACTCGGCATGTGGCTCAATGCCCTTTTCCCTGCCCTGCCCCCCGGTACACTGGCGGCCAACTGGCTGGGCGCCTGGTTGATCGGCATCGCCATTGCCCTGTTCGCCCAGCTGCCGCAGCTTTCACCGGAATGGCGCCTGTTCGTGGTGACCGGCTTTCTCGGTGCACTGACGACCTTCTCGACGTTTTCCGCCGAGATGTTCGGCAACCTGCAGGCCGGACGGTACGCCATGGCGTTGACGGGCATCGCCGTGCACGTCGCGGGATCGCTGGCGATGACCGGCCTGGGCATCGCCACCTTCGGCGCCCTCAAGCAGTTGGGAGGTATCATCAAATGAATGCATGGCAACACGGTGACGAAGTCATTTTCATGGCACCGCAATCACGCCGGCACCACGGCAAGCCGGTGATCGATGCCGTGGCGGCATGCGCCAAAAAGCTCGGCATCACGCGCATGACGCAACGCATGGACAGTGAGGGTACCGGCGCCAACGGTCGCACGCACTCGGCGCATTTTTTCGAACTGGCCGACCAGCCCGTCGAACTCGCGTTCGTGCTGGAAAAGGCATTGGCCGAGCGCCTGATCGAGGCGGTCGACGAAGCGGGTATCGACGTTTTCGTGCTCCGCCGCGACGTCGCCTACGCACAACTGGGCGGCGAACGACGCTGAGGCTACACCGTCACCAGGGCGAAGCCGGCGTTCTGCAGCGCGATCCCCACCGTCATGCTCGACTGCGCCCATTCGACATCGGCCAGCGCGGCAATGTCGGCGAAGCCTTGGCCATGCCAGGCCTGCAGGCAGGGGCCATGATCACCACGCCCTCGCGCTGCAGGGCCTCGATCAGGGCGCGATTCGGGTTGCCCGTGTCAGCGGGCAGGCCATGCTGACGCGCGTAGGCGGTGTCTTCGAGCAGACAGGGGGTGGCCGCGCCCGAGGCGACCACGACCATGTGACGCCGCTCGACGGGCACCTCGGCCGCGGCGAACAGGTTCACCGCCCGTACCGCACGCAGCAGGCCGGCATTCGCCGAGGTCGCCTGCGCGCTGGGCGTCGTCCATTGAAACAGCGCCCGGTAGGTCCCCCATGCCAGCGGCAGCCATTGGCTCAGCTCACCGCCAGCGGGCGGCGCGATATCGATGGGCGGTGCTACATCGCTCGGCATCTGCCGCGAGATCCAGGTATCCCAGCGTGTCATGATGGCGCCCTCCCGACCGTCGATGTCTTCTACTTCATCGCGTCCGCGCGCACTTGGCAAGCCTCGCGCGCCGTCAGACGGAAACGTTTAATGCTCGGCTAATCCCATCCCGGTAACTTGAGCAAGACATAGCATTGCTGACTAGCGTCTTTTCCTATTGCATTGAGAGGAGCTTCTCATGAAGCCTTTCCACCATGGTGCCCGACTCGGCCTCATTACTGCTCTGGCTTTGGGCAGCACTCCCATATGGGCTCAGCCCGACAATCTTCCCGCTCCCATCGAGGCGCTCGTCGACCAAGGACTGACGGTACACGAGCGCTTCGAGGCTCCCGACGGCCTCACCGGTTATGCCGCCAGTGCGCAAGGCCAGCCGGTGGCGATCTACGTCACCGCGAACGGCCAGCATGCCATCGTCGGCAACCTCGTCGATGCCGAGGGCAACAACCTGTCGAGCGAGCCGCTCGACGAATTCGTCAAGGGGCCACAGGACGCCGCCGTCTGGCAACGCCTCGAGGACAGTCACTGGATTCTTGATGGCGACCGCAGCGCTCCGCGCACGGTGTACGTCTTCACCGATCCCAACTGCCCGTACTGCAAGCGCTTCTGGGACGCCGCACGCCCCTGGGTCGAGGCCGGCGAAGTGCAACTGCGACATATCATGATCGGCGTTCTCAAGTCCGATAGCCCGGCCAAGGCAGCCACGTTGCTGGGCGCCGCCGATCCTGCCGCCGCCTTCGCGGCACACAATCGCGGCGACGAAGTGGCCCCGTCCGCCCAACCGGCCGACATCGAGCAGCAGGTTCAGGACAACAACACTCTCATGCGCGAGCTGGGCCTGCGGGGCACGCCGGCGATCGTCTATCATCGCGACGGTCAGCTGGAGGTCACTCAAGGCATGCCCGGCGACGACAAGATGCACGCCGTCATGGGCTCACCACGCCCCTGACAACGCGATGCACCATTTTTCCGTATGGCCATCACTCAATGAGTTTCAGGATGAGGCCCAAGAGAACGGGAAATGCGACCAAGGATGAAAGAGAGGCCCGGACCTATGCCATCAATTCTCATGAGGTGGGTACTGCTGTTGGCGTTACTAAGCTTCGCCGCATCAGCCACGGCTCAGTCGCCATTCGGACAACAAGGTGATTTTCTGCCGCCGGACCAGGCCTTCAAACCGACGCTGGTACAGGACGGTGACAAGCTAGAAATCGACTGGCAAATCGAGCCCGGTTACTACCTCTATCGCCACAGCTTCTCTGCACAGGCGGGCGGGCGCGAACTTTCCCTCGACATCCCCGATGGGAAGAAGATCGAGGACGAGTACTTCGGTCGTTCCGAGATCTACCGCAATACGGTGAGCATGACCACACAGATCGGGGATGCCGATACCATCACTCTTCATTGGCAGGGTTGTGCCGATGCTGGTCTCTGCTATCCCCCACAGCAACGAACCTTCGATCTGGAATCCGACACCCTCACTTCGAGGAGCAGCACCGCAGAGGCTAACGCGGCGGACACGAATGTCTCAGCCGATTCCCCGAACGCATCGCCCACAACTTCCTCATCTGACGCGCCAATTCCCACCTCTCAACCCCAGACAGAGGCGGAAATGGCAGAAGATCAGCAGTTGGCAGCACGGCTCGCCAATGGCAACTGGATCTGGGCGCTGCTTGCCTTCTTCGGCATGGGTCTCTTACTGACGTTTACGCCTTGCGTGCTGCCGATGATTCCCATTCTCTCGAGCCTGATCGTCGGTCAGCGTAGTAGCGGGAGGAATCAGCGTACCACCGGATTCCTGCTCTCCCTTACCTACGTTCTGCCCATGGCCGCGACCTACGCGATACTGGGTGTCGCCGCCGCCATGGCCGGTGCGAACCTGCAAATACTGTTTCAGAATGTCTGGTTCATCGGTATCTTCTCGGTGCTATTCGTGGTGCTGGCACTCGCTATGTTCGGCGTCTTTGAGCTCGAACTGCCGGTAGCGCTGCGTCGACGTCTGGATGCCGGGATGTCCAAACAGCGCGGGGGACGCTTCAAGGGTGTCGCCGTCATGGGCGTTCTCTCCGCGCTGCTGGTCGGTCCTTGCATGACCGCGCCTTTGGCTGGCGCCCTGCTTTTCATTGCCGAGACCGGCAACCCCTGGCTTGGTGGCGCGGCTCTATTGGCGCTGGGTCTCGGCATGGGTACCCCGCTGGTGCTGATCGGCACGCTTGGCAGCCAGTTGTTGCCCAAGCCCGGTACCTGGATGACACGTGTCAAGGCGCTGTTCGGCTTCGTGCTGCTGGGCATGGCGATCTGGTTCATTGCCCGAATTATCCCTGATGCCATAGAGCTTGGCCTGTGGGGTGCCCTAGGCCTCGGCGTCGCGATCTCTCTGGCGTCCATGGCGCGAAACAACGGCACGGGTGGCGTCCTGCCCCAAGTCGCAACAGCCAGCGCTGCCATCATCGGTCTGTGGAGCGCGTTGATCATGATCGGGGCCGCCGGTGGCGCTGACGACCCCTGGCGGCCGCTGTCGGTCTATGCTCCGAGCGATATGGCAACGGCCTCCCAAGACGTCAATGAGACGGGACCTATCGCGTTCGATGACGTGGACGACCTGGACACGCTGAAACGCCGTATCCAGGCCGCAGCCAACAGCGGCCAGATGACACTGATCGAATTTACCGCAGATTGGTGTGTGTCCTGTGAGGTCATCGAGCAGGAAGTATTCAGCGACCCAACCGTCAAGAATGAAATCCAAAACGTGCAACGCTTGAGCGTCGACGTCACGGATTACGATGCCGAGGACCAGGCCATCATGCAGCACTTCGATATCGTGGGACCGCCGACCTTGATGTGGTTTGGCCCGAATGGCCAGGAGCAGCGTGGCGCCCGTATCATCGGTGAACTGGATGCCGAGGCGTTTCTCGATCGCTATGAGCAGGCTAGGCAGAGCGTCAAAGATTCCAGGGAGGGCTGATCATGAACCCACTCGACCGTAGTATCGCAATGGGTCCCTTGGGCATGAGCCTGGGTCTGCTTTTGTTCATCCTCGCTCTTGTCGTCGCGCTGATCGTGGGCGCCTGGGTGGGCCGCCGCCGACAGGTCAATGTCGGCGACCTCCTGTTCAATGCCTTGTTGGTCGGCGTAATCGGCGCACGAATCGTTTTCGTGGCCCGCTACTGGGAGAGCTACGACACCTTCTGGTCCTGGTTCGACATCCGGGATCGCGGTTTCGAGCCGTTGGCGGGTCTGATTATCGCCTTCGCCTATCTGGCCTGGCGTTTCTGGCGGCATCGGGCTGTACGTCGACCATTGGTCGCCGCGGTTCTGTCGGGAGCGTTGGCGTGGTCGATAACGGCTGGCGCATTGATGCTGATGGCCCCCCGCGGTGCGAACCTGCCCACGGTGCCGTTGGCGGATCTCGATGGATCTCAAGTGACCCTGCCCGCTGTACGGCAAGAGACCGATCGCCCCATGGTGGTCAATCTCTGGGCGAGCTGGTGCCCGCCCTGCCGGCGCGAGATGCCGATGCTGGAAAAGGCCCAGCAGGAGCGGGACGACGTGGCGTTCGTGTTCGTCAATCAGGGCGAGAGCGTCGACGCCGTCGAGACGTTTCTGCAACGGGAGTCCCTCTCGCTCGATCATCTCTATCGCGATCCGAACATGGCCTTCGGCCGGAAGGTGGGTGCCATGGCCATGCCAACCACACTCTACTACAACGGCGACGGCCAGCTCGTCGACACTCATTTCGGTGAGCTTTCACGTGCCACGCTCGACCGCAGTCTGGAGCGTTTCGATCCCTGATTTTTTTCAGCTTTTTTACTTTCACCCTGAATACTTCTCTCATTTTCAAATGAGAGAGAAAATAACAGCGTCATGGATGTCCTTTACCCGAACAAGCGACAAACTATATTGAGCGAACCAGCAAGAAGCTAATCGTTGAATTCATTCATACAAGAGGTGCTTAAACATGAGAAAAGATGACACCCGCAGCTCAAGAAAATGGGACGAAAGGTATGATGCAACTGACTATGCCTATGGAGACCAGCCAAACCAATTCTTGACACAAGCTATAGAAAAGATTGCTACACAACACCAGGGGAAGGCACTCTGCCTTGCCGAAGGAGAAGGCAGGAATGCCGTCTTTTTGGCGAGCCTCGGCTATGAGGTGGTGGCTATGGATCAGTCTGCCGTTGGGCTGGAAAAGGCGAATCGTCTGGCAGCTGACAGACAGGTCGACATCGTGACACGACAAGCCGACCTGAACGACTATGAGCCCGAACCGAATACCTTCGACCTCATTACCATGATTTGGGCTCACACGCCCAAACCCGTTCGGCTAAAAAGCTACGAAATCGTGAAGAAAGGCTTGAAAAGAGGCGGATATTTCATCCTGGAAGGGTATCTTCCGTCGCAGTCGACAAGGAACACCGGAGGCCCTTCGGATCCAGAATTCATGTTCACGTTGGGCGAACTGCGCACCCATTTCACGGACTTCAACATCATTATTGGTCGAGAGTTGACTCGAAACGTTACGGAAGGGATCTACCACACAGGGTCTGGCGATGTAGTCCAGCTTCTCGCCTTAAAGTTGTAACTGGCATGACAGGGGAATCAAACCATCGATTTCGATGACGAAAAACCCGCGCACTTTAACTACTATTGCCAAAAGAGGCTTGGAAGAAACCATTGGACGAGCCTGGTGTAGGTAGACATAGTCGCACGAGAAATGGTGTATACTCATTGGAACCCAGCGTGATCGAACCACCGGCCCTCTCGGCCAATGTCTGCACAATGGAGAGCCCTAATCCGCTGCCTTGAGGGTGAGTGCCTCGATGGAAGCGCTCCGTCAACCGTGCGAGTTTATCTGATGGGATGATCTCTCCTTGGTTGACAATATCAATCACGGCCATGCCATTCATATGCTGCGCTTCTATCTTGATCAAGGTACTTGGCGCCCCGTGACGCATGGCGTTTTCAAGCAGGTTTCGTAGTGCAATAATCAGCAGTGCGCTGGGCAATTCGACACGAAGTCTGTCGACCGGCTCGTTCCAATGGCAGCGATCACGACAGCCTGTTTCCGCCATGGCTGTCTCCAATGCTTCTCCCACAAAGGTAGGATCGCCGTTTCCACTCACGATCTCTTCGCTCTCCATACGTACCAGTAAAAGCAACTGTTCTAGTGTCTTCGTCAGCCGCTCAACCCCCGCTTCGGCTTGCTGCATCGCCTTCCGGCGCGGGTCGCCGTCGACGCGTCGAGCAACCTGTAGATGTGTACGAATCGCCGTCAATGGAGTGCGCAACTCATGTGCAGCGTCATCGGTAAAACGTTGCTCACGCTCAAGCATTCGCCGAGTCCGAACCAGCAGATCATTGAATCCTTCTATCAGCGGACGAATCTCACTCGGCAACCCGCGGATCGGCAGTGCCGAGAGATCGTCGTGATCGCGTGACATCAAGCGCCGCTGCAGCCTCGAAAGCGGCGACAGCCCCCGGGTCACGCCCCACCACAGCGCGATCAGGCTGCCGATCGAAGCGAGCAGAAAGGGATAGAAAGCGGCACGGCGTACCTGGGCCAACAATGACTCCCGTTCCCGCAGGCGATCCGCCACGGTGATGCGCTTGTCGTCGTCGACCAGGGTATAGACGCGCCAGCGCTGTCCATTGTGATCGCGGTAGCTATAGCCTTCTTGCTCAACCGACAGGACATCGTTCATTTCCGGATGGGTACCCGCCACTATTCGTCCCCGCAGTGATGACACTCGGCAGGCAACACCTTCAAGTGCCGGAATGGCTGGAGCCTCCCCCATACCGTCATTCCAGGCCTCCGTTGGTACGCGATCGAGCAGGCCGGCCACCATCCTCGCCGACTGCGCCAAGCGTTGATCCAGCGAACGTTCGAGCTGGGTCGACAGGTCTCGCATTGACCACGCTGCGGTAAGTCCCCATAGCAATATCAGGGTAACCCCCAATGTAGCGACGAGACGCAGGCGTAGGCTCATGACGGTGTATCGCTATGAGTCGGACCTAGACGATAACCAACCCCTCGAACCGTCTCTATAACATCTCGCCCAAGCTTGCGACGCAATTGATAGATATGCACATTGAGAGCGTTGCTCTCGATTTCTTCATCGATACCATAGAGACGATCTTTCAGTTGATCAGCACTCAAGATTCGCCCCCGTGCGCGAATCAGCGCTTCCAAGAGCATCAACTCTCGACGCAGTAGCACCACTGATTCGCCATCCAGCGTTACACTGCGGGCAACAGGATCGAACGCCAGTCGACCATGACGCAATGAATGATCAATCTGCCCGGCGGCGCGACGCAGCAATGCGTGCAACCTTGCCGTCAATTCATCCAGATCGAACGGCTTGACAAGATAGTCGTCGGCCCCGCCTTGAAGCCCTTCGACCCGATTGGCCACGGCGTCTTTCGCCGTCAGGATCAACACCGGAATGTCGATACCAACCCGACGCCAGTGTTGCAGCAACGTCAGCCCATCGCCATCGGGCAAACGGCGATCAAGCACTACGGCATCGTACTCGATCGCGGCAAGTGCCCCGTGTGCACCATCCAGCGTGGTCACGATATCGACGACGAAATCGCTCAACGCTAGTCCCGCTTCGATGCCGGCCGCCACCGGGGCGTCGTCCTCGACCAGTAGAACCCTCATGAGATGACATCCTGTACGGAAAACGCGCAAATATAATGTCGGACGTGCAATTAAGTGAACATGAAGTCTCACCTGTTAGCCGGTGACCTTCCCCCTGGTTTCGGTCCAAACACAATTCCACCAGCTGACCAACACACTCTCTGCTGAAGTCGTCTACGATGTTCAGCACGCAGAAACGGTGCCCCGAGGCGAGCTGATCTGCGACGAGGTCCAAGGACCAGCGTTGGTTGAGGCTATCGGGTAATGCCATCGGCATCCTAGGCCGCACCAGTCGCTTACGCCGGCGGGCGCGGCCTCCAGATTCCGGAGTCGCTTGGCTTCCGACACCTACATACCGCCGTATCTGGCCTTCCATCGATAGACGGCTTGCTCGGTCACGCCATGTTGCCGAGCCAGCTCGATCACCGAAGCGCCGCGTTCATGAGCCTTGAGGATGGTAATGATTTGCGCTTCGGTATGGCGGTTACGATTCATTGCAAGATCTCTTGATCAGAGTAAACGTAGCGGCAATCTCACATTTCCGATGGGCCTGTTTCTGGGGGCACGCGGCGTTCCATAGATCAAGGATCACCGTTGCCCCAATACCGATAGCGGCTGCCCAGAGTGTCATATTTATCACTTCATACTTTTGCAGTATCACCTTGGTTTATTCGTTGACGAACCAAACTTCAATCGTGAGCCATAAGCCGCCCAGTATCGGCAGCCTGAGCCAATTGGCTTAACTGACAGAGAACTGGCCCATCATCCCGTTATTTTCGTGTTCGAGGATGTGGCAGTGGTACATGAAGGGAGCGTTTTCCGCCGGCTGCAGGAACTGCACGAGCAATTCGACGGGCTCCTGGGCTACGATCGTGTCCCTCAGCCCTTGGTCTCTAATATCCGGGGGCGAGCCGTTTCGGCTCAGAACGGTAAAGTGCACACCATGAATGTGGAACGGATGGGCCATCATCGCGCCGGAGACTTCCCAGATTTCGGTGTCTCCTAGGCCGACGCGTTCATCGACCCGCCCTATGTCGAACGAGCGCCCATTGATGCCGAATCCTCCCGATCCGCTGCCCATCATGCTACCCATGCCCATGGTCATTTCGAAACGGCGTCGCCGTATGGCCGTCGATGGATCGAGGCGCTCATGGGTCAACAGCTGCTCGGGCACCTTGACAACAGAGGTTTCAGCGCCCTGAGGCTCGAATCTGACGACGGCATCTCTTTCACCCCCGGTCAAGTCGGCTGTACGCTCCATCATGCGCATCCTGGGGACATTACTGTCCGGCCCGGTTGCCAGGGTAACGGGCAGGCCATCAGAGAAGTCAACGAGGATTTCGGCGCGCTCGCCGGGCGCCAGGCGTAGCGAGCGCAACTCGACCGGCCTCTCAAGCAAGCCGCCTTCGGAAGCCATCCAGTGAAAGGGCCGGCCATCCGTGAATGCCAAATCGAAGAACCTGGCATTGGCGCCATTGACCAGCCGAAGACGAACCAGCCGGGCGGGAACCCGAGCAAACGGATTGATCGTTCCGTTTACCATCAAGGTATCGCCTCGGCGTCCGTGCATCCTCGTCCTCATGCCCTGCGGAAGCACGAGAGAGCCGTTCTCGAATTGGCGGTCCTGCATTATCAAGGGGATATCATCGACACCATACTCCGAAGGCAACTCCAGGGCCTTTTCCTCGTCATCGGTGACGATCATGAGGCCGGCCAGCCCGGCATAGACCTGCTCCGCCGTGCGACCATGGGCATGCGAGTGATACCAGAGCGTTGCCGCTGGCTGGCGGATGGGGAGCACGGGTTGCCAGGTGGCCCCGGTGGGTATCGTCTGGTGAGGGCCCCCATCAAGCTCGCCGGGAATCAACAGGCCGTGCCAATGAACGGTGGTATCTTCGCTAAGAGCGTTGGTAACAGCGACTTCCACGTCATCGCCACGGTGGACACGCAGCGTGGGGCCAAGATAGCTCCCGTTATAGCCAAGCGTTTCGCTTTCTCGCCCAGGAAAAAACGATGTCTTTCCGGGTTGCACCCTCAGCGAAACCGATTGGCCGTGATGGCGGGCATCGATTAGCTCGGGAATCTTCAATTCCCTGGGCTCGGCGGCGTTTGCCAGCCGCCATGCGAATGGGCCAGCCAACGCAACGCCTCCTGCTAGAGTTGTCGCAGTCAGAAAAGACCGGCGCGTCAACTTCATAAACTGTCGCTCCTGGAAATAACGCGAGAAAACAGGAGCATGTGTCGAGCCAACACAGCTATCACTTGCAACGCAATCTCGCGCCAAAGAAAAGAAACATCGACACCGGAGTAGGAATTATTATCCAGCCCATCTTTCGTCACGTCACCTGGCGTGGCGAGTCGATAACGAGTCATTGCCGACAAAAGCCTGGTGAATAGGTATCAATAAGTTCCGGTAGAACGACGCCCATGGCCAGCGGAGTGACCTTCATCAGCAGCACCATGGTGGCGTAGCCCACCCCGCCAAAGTCAGCATTAATCCCCCGCTCTTAAAACTTGAAACCAATCTATAAGCCGCCCTGCAGCACGAATGGCAAGCCCAGTCGCTCCAGAGGTACATTAACCTCGGCGTAAAGACCCACGGCTCTTGCGACGTATTGTAGCACTTCGCTGATCTGATCCGGCTCGCTGGCAGCTTGAGTCAGGTTGAAGACCGCCTTTTAATCCTTGGCTGATAACTCAGGTCCTGTGCAGGTTGGGAGCGAATCTGGCCCACGCCATCGATCACGGGCGTCTTGAAGGACAGCTCCGCTGCCAGTGCACTTGCATCCACCAAGGAACTTCCCAGCATGGCAACCAAGGCAGCAGTCATAAGTCGCGAAGTAGAGTGCATGTTATGCTCCCTATTTGGGTGGGTGGGGTGATCGACTTATGTTGAGCTATTGCTGAGGTCCGTAAGTCTTTCCCCTTTCTCAGCGCGAGACGACTCGGGCCAGCCACCAGCCGACTACCATCGCAACCAGCATCGCCATGAGGGGAGCGCTCAGCCCGACAAACGAGGCGACCGCCGGCCCCGGGCAATAGCCGGAGAGGCCCCAGCCGACACCGAAAAGCGCCGCACCGCCCAGCAGACGGGCATCGAAGTCATGACGAGTGGGCAATTGAAACCGGGATTCGAACAGCGGCGCTTGGCGTCGCCAAACCAGCCGGTAACCGATGAAGGTGGTGACCACGGCGCCACCCAGAACGAACATTAGCGTCGGATCCCAGTCGCCGGCCACGTCGAGGAAGTCGATGACCCGTGCCGGATCGGTCATGCCGCCGATCGCCAGTCCGAGCCCAAACAGCAGCCCTGCCAGATACCCCGCCAACGCTTTCATACCGAGCCCCCCAGCACGTGCCGAACGACGAATACCGTCAGCATGGCGACCAGCACGAAGACAAGCGTCGCAGCCATCGACCGGGGCGAAAGCCGCGCCAGGCCACACACACCATGACCACTGGTACAGCCACTGCCGATACCAGTGCCTACGCCGACCAGAAGACCCGCGATCACCATTAACCCGACACCGCCCGCCGGCGCGCCGATGACCTCATTAGGGGCACCGGCAACATTACCGAGCTCCCCACCCAGCAGCATGAGCACCATAGGGCCGCAAACCAGGCCAAGCAGGAAAGCCAGCCGCCAGGCTGAATCGCCTCGGGGTCGCTCCAGCAGGAGCCCCGAGAGAATGCCACTGATGCCGGAAATACGTCCCAGTGACCCCATCAGCCAGATGGCAGACAGGCCGATAAGGATGCCGCCCACCAACCCTGAAAGACTTGCCTCTATATCCAAATGTAGCTCCATGAAACTATTCGCGTTTCAAGAAAATGTGGCGTTTCGAAAAAAATGTGGCGTTTCGAAAAATGCTGCACAGCCCTGTCTGGCATCGGGGGCTTGTCGGTCTCAGGCGTGCTTAGTGCCCTGAGTTCGCCTGGCTTGCCTGCTGCTCGAGACGCTCACGCAAGGGCTCAAGATCGTAACCGGCGGATTGTGCCGCCTCGATGAGTTCAGGAACGGGGCGATGCCCTGCCTGCGACAAAGCCCAAAGGTGAGTAACGCGCTTGCCCGAACGGCAAAATCCAAGAACCTGCCCAGGCGCTTCACCCAGAATACGGCCGAACTCATCGATATCACCCTGCGCATACTCACCGGGTTTGACCGGGAGCTGATACCAGGCCATCCCCAAGGATTCCGCTTTTTGCTCAAGCGTATCCGGATCCGGCTGATCCTCACTTTCGCCCCGTGGACGATTGGAAAGGATCGTGCGAAATCCCTGAGCTGCCAGTTGCTCAAGCTCATCGAGCTCGGGCTGTGCCGTGACGCTCAATCGACTATCAAGCCGTTTTATCTCCATATCCACCTCTCTTGCGCTCTAAATTTGTCGGGAGTTGACCGCTTTCTGAAACGGCATTTGGCTTCAGGTCATTATAGTTCATATCACAAAAGCCAAAAAATAAAAATCGATAACAAAAAACTATTGGTTCTATGGATATAACTTTTTTTACTAACGTCATAACAGCAGTCATCATTGGCATCGGATTCGGCGGCATAAAGCTTCTGACCAAGCACGAACAGGAGATCAGCAATGAGTTTGTTACTAGGCGATACCGCTCCCAATTTCACTATCGATACCACAGTAGGTGAGATCAACTTCCACGAATGGGCCGGCGATTCATGGGTCTTCTTTTTCAGCCATCCCGCTGATTTTACACCAGTATGCACCACTGAAATGGGACGGACAGCCCAACTCTCGAAAGAATTCGAAGCACGCAATGTAAAACCCTTGGGCCTATCCACAGATACAGCCGAGGAACACGTAAAGTGGATTGAAGACGTCAACGACACCCAGAACTGCGACCTGCAGTTTCCGATCGTTGCAGATGCCGACTGCAAAGTGGCTGAGCTGTACGAAATGATCCACGCTGGCGAGAGCGAAACCGCAGCTGTACGCAGCGTATTTATCATCGACCCAAACAAGAAGGTCCGCCTGACCATGACCTACCCGATGGCTGTGGGCCGCAACTTTGATGAAATTCTTCGGGTAATCGATGCCCTACAGTGTGGCGATACTAATCACTGTGCCCTCCCCGCTGACTGGCGCACAGGCGATGACGTCATCATCCCTCCATCCATTTCCAATGAAGAAGCAAAAGCTCTTTTCCCGAAAGGCTGGAAGGAAGTCCGCCCATATTTGCGCATGACCAAAATTTAAGTGGCTTCTTAACATTATCGAGGGCTTGCTTTCCGGCAAGCCCTTTTTCGATCTCAGGCAGCCAGGGCCGACAATCACCTTCCATTTTATATCGATATTTTCAGCCAGCAGTTGCTGAATATCCAGATACCGATGTTTCGATACTGGGATGGCTCAGTGGCGCCGAGCCTCGGCCATGCAGCTCGCACCAGGCATCGAAGGTGCTCAGAAAAACCCGGCCATTGAGCGTTTCGAGCAATTCAGTACGACTCAATCGATCCATCACCGGTCCTTTGACCTCGGCAAGATGCAATCCGATATGTCTGTCCTGTAGGCGCCGATTAAGCGCTTCGAGGCTCTCCAATGCCGTGGCGTCGATGACATTGATCGCTTGGCAGGCCAGCACTAGATCCCGCGGCGGTGGATCGCGATTGACTACCGCTGTGATGAGGTCCTCCAGGTGGCGAACGTTGGCAAAGTAAAGGCTCTCGTCGACGCGCAGGATGGCGACGCTGACGTCGGTTTCCACGGCATGGCGACGGACGTTGCGAAAATGCTCGGTGCCGGGGATGCGACCGACTTCCGCGCTGTGCGGGCGGCTGGTGCCATACAGATGCAACGCCAGCGACATGGCGACACCGACCAGGATGCCCACGTCCACGCCCAGCATCAGCGTCGCCAGTGCAGTCGCCGACATGGCGATGCCTTCGCCACGAGCATAGCGCCAGACACGCTTGAATGCCGCCAGATCGACCAGCGACACGGTGGCGATGACGATGGTCGCCGCCAGCGTTCCCATCGGCAATTGTCTCAGCCAGGGCGAAAGAAACAGCATGGCCAAGGCGATGCCCACCGCGGTGAACGCACTGGAGGCCGGAGTACGGGCACCGGCATCGAAGTTGACCACGGAACGGGAGAAGCCGCCGGTGATCGGCATGCCGCCGGTGAACGAAGCCGCCAGATTGGCTCCCCCCAACCCGATCAGTTCCTGATCCGGGTCGACGCGCTCGCCTCGACGCACCGCCAGCGCCTGCGCCACCGACACTGACTCCACGTAGCCGACGATGCTGATCAGTACTGCCGAGCCGATCAGTGATCGCCACAGCGCAGGCTCCCAGTCGGGCAGGGTCAACGGCGGCAGGCCGGCAGGAATTTCGCCGATGACGGCGACCCCATTACCGAGCCATCCCGCCGCACCGGCCACCAACGTCGCCAGCATGATGGTGGCGATGGGCGCCAACTTGACCAGCACGCCCGCCACTCTGGCCGGTACTCTGCAGCGCTCCAACGCGGATTTACCCCACCGCCGTACCAGCCACAACACCAGAAGCGATCCCAGCCCGATGCTCATCGTCGGCAGACTGACATCTTCCAGCACGGAAGGCAGCTGAGCCACCAGCGCCGGTAACGTCGAGCCCGACAGGTCGACTCCAAGCAACTGCTTGAGCTGACTCGCCGCGATCAGTACGCCCGAGGCGCTGACGAAGCCGGTCATCACCGGGTGGCTCAGAAAGTTGACCAGAAAGCCCAGCCGGCAGAGCCCCATGATCAGCAGAATGCCGCCGGAAAGCAGCGCCAGTACCAAGGCCGCGGCGATATAGTCCTGCGAACCCGATTCGGCTACCTGCGACAAGGCGGATGCCGTCATCAACGAGACAACCGCCATCGGTCCCACCGACAACGTCGTGCTGGTCCCCAATAGCGTGTAGACCACCAGCGGCACGAGGCTAGCGTACAACCCCACCACCGGGGGAAGTCCCGCCAGCATCGCGTAGGCCAATGCCTGCGGAATCAGCATCAGCGCCACGATGACCGCCGCCAGCAGATCCTCGCCCAACCACTTGCCGTTGTAGCGCCGTCCCCAGTCGAGAATCGGCAGCCAGCGTGCCAACCCGACCCTATGCTGCTGATTCATGTTTTCTCAGCCTCGTTCTCCGAACCGTGTCGTGAGCTGTCATTCATGCAAGATGCACCGTTCAGGAACGACGCTGCGGTTTGGCCAACCACTCATGCCCCTTGAGCATCAGGTGCCAGTAGATGAAGGGCAATTGTTGCGCTTTGATGTTCCAGCCAAGCTTGGTTGGTCTTGTCGCCTGGTTGATCCAGGAGGGGAAGGTCGGCTGCAACTGGCCGCCGTAACCGAACTCCGCCAGCACCACGCGGCCACGCTCCACCGTCAACGGGCAGGCGCCATACCCTGGGTAACCGGAGGGCATCGGCTTGCCATCGAGTGACGCGACCAGATTGTCCGCCACTACCGGGGCCTGCTTGCGCACGGCGGCAGCCGTCTTGGCATTGCCGGTGCCGCTGGCATCGCCGAGACCGAAGACATCGCTGAAGCGGTTGTGCTGGAGAGTGTCGGCGTCCAGGTCGAGCCAGCCGCCCTCGTTGGCCAGCGGCGATTCGCGCACCAGCCGTGGGGCGCGCTGCGGCGGCACGACGTGAAGCATGTCGAAATCGGTTTCGATCTCTTCACTGCCGTCCTCGCTCGTGACGCGAAAACGCGCTTTCTGGGCCGGGCCGTCCACGGCGACGAGGTTCTGCTGGAACTGCTTGTGGATGCCGTAGCGCTGCACGTATTCATCCAGCGCCGGCACGAAGTCCGAAACGCCGAACATCACGCCACCGGCATTGTGGAAGTGAACGTCGATATTGTTCAGAATGCCCTGCTTCTCCCACTCATAGCAGGAGAGATACATCGCCTTCTGTGGCGCGCCGGCACACTTGATCGGCATCGGAGGCTGGGTAAAGAGCGCCTTGCCGCCACGCATCGACTGCACCATCGACCAGGTATAAGGCGCCAGATCGAAACGGTAGTTCGACGTCACGCCATTCTTGCCCAGCGTCTCCTCGAGGCCATCGATCGCCTGCCAGTCGATCTCGAGTCCCGGCGCGACTACCAGCGCTCGATATCCCAGCGTCACGCCATTGCCCAGCACGACCTGGCGGGAATCCGGCAGCAGCCGTTCCGCCGCGGTCTGGTGCCAGGTCACGAAGCTCGGCATCACCGAGCGCATCGAACGCCGGGTCTGCTCCGGAGTGAACACGCCACCTCCCACCAGCGTCCAGCCGGGCTGGTAGAAGTGATCCTGCGCAGGCTCGACGATGGCGATATCGAGATCGGAACGGCGTTTGTGCAGACTCGCGGCGACCGCGATGCCCCCTGCCCCACCACCGATGATGACGATGTCATGGCGTTGGTCGTTCTTGGTCTTCGTTTCGTCCACGACTGTCGATTCGTTCATGACTGGCTCCCGTTGGTAGATTCAGCGCGGCGCGGTATGGCCTGACGGCGGCGACTTCTCATTCCCACGCCGCGCCTTCCAAAGCATCGAGCGGGAATTTCAGATAACGCTTGCCGTTGCTCTCCGGCTCTGGGAGACGCCCACCGAGGATGTTGACCTGCAACGCGTGCAGGATCAGCTTCGGCATCGGTAGCTCGCTATCGCGGCGATTGCGCAGCTCGACGTACTCGGCTTCGCTACTGTCGCTCAAGCGATGCTTGTTGGTCTCGCGCTGCTCGCGCACGGTGCTTTCCCACTGCGGCTCGCGGCCATCGGGCATGTAGTCGTGACCGGTAAACAGACGCGTCTCGTCGGGCAGCGCCAGGATCGCCTGGATCGAGTTCCAAAGCTGATGCGCGCTGCCGCCGGGGAAGTCGGCGCGGGCGGTGCCGAAATCGGGCTGGAACAGCGTATCGTGAACGAAGGCGGCATCGCCGATCACGTAGGTGATCGATGCCAACGTATGGCCCGGCGAGTGCATCACGCGGCACTCGATCTCGCCCAGCCTGAAGGTATCCCCTTCGTCGAACAGACGATCCCACTGGCTACCGTCATCCTGCAGATCCGGCCAGTTGTAGATGTCCTTCCAGAGAGCCTGTACTTGAGTCACCGGCCTGCCAATGGCGGTGGGCGCGCCGGTTTTTTCATGCAGATAGCGTGCGGCGGAAAAGTGATCCGCGTGCGGGTGCGTATCCAGCACCCAGTCGACCTCGAGCCCTTCCCGCTCGATGTAGGCCAGCAGCTCATCGGCCTGGAGCGTCGCTGTCGCACCGGATTTCTCATCGAAGTCGAGCACCGGATCGATGATCGCACACCGCTGAGTCGACGGATCACTGACGACGTATTGAATGCTGAAGGTACGGGGATCGAAAAAGCCTGCCACGTCCGGCTGACCAGATTGTTGCGCACGTGATAAAGCAAAGGTTTTCATCAACTATGATTCCACTGTCGTGAACATGAGATTGTGAAACCCATGATAGTACACATCTTATTATAACGTTATATTTTTTAGGAATAATAGAATGCGCACCATGCCGCTGATGCATAAGCCAGGCGATACCAGCGAAAGAAATGCCGTGGCTTAACGCACGCAACGCTTTTTGCGCAAGGTGCTGGCCAGCAACCCGATCTGACGCATGCCTCGCGGGTCAGACCTGGCCCTGATTGTCCAGCTCCACGGCCTCGTACATGCGCTCCTTGAGGTCATGGATCGCCGCCCCCACGCGGTTCCAGCTGGGAATGAAGGGCTTGTCGCGGGGCGATTCGAGAAACGAGGCGCCCGCCTCGAGGATGTTGGCGGTGAAAAGCTCCACGGCCTGCTCCTCGCTGTGACGATCGAGCGACAGACCGTTCATGCGCGCGTCGTTGTCGTAGGCCTCGATCAGATCCAGCGCGGTGCGATAGTAGGTTGCCTTGATGGTGCGGAAGGTCTCGGAGTGGATGGGCACGCCCAGTGTCGCCAGCTTGCGGAACATGGCCTTGGCGATGTCCAGGCTCATGCGGTTGAGGCCGCCGCTGGGATCGTCCTGGGAGACGGGCTGATGCTTGTGATCGTAGGCATCGGCGATGTCCACCTGGCACAGCCGCTTGGTCGAGTGGTTGCGATGAACCTCCGACAGCACGCCGATCTCCAGCCCCCAGTCGCTGGGAATGCGGATGCCGTCGAGCACATCGGCGCGCATCGAGAACTCTCCCGAGAGCGGATAACGATAGCTGTCCAGATATTCCAGGTACGGCAGCGGCCCGAAGACCATCTTCAGCGCACGGATCAGCGGGGTCACCATCAACCGCGCGACACGCCCGTTGAGCTTGCCGTCGGCCACCCGCGAGTAATAGCCCTTGCAGAATTCGTAGTTGAACTGCGGATTGGCGACCGGATACAGCAGGCGTGCCAGCATGCCCCGGTCATAGGTCACGATGTCGCAATCGTGCAGCGCCACCGCCGACGTGCGCGCGGAGGCCAGCACGTAACCGCTGCAATACCAGACGTTGCGCCCCTTGCCGGGCTCCTGCGGGGCCAGGTCGAGCGCGCTCAGCTCGGCATCCAGCGCCGACAGACGCGGGCCATCGTTCCACAGGATGCGGTGATGCTGCGGCAGGCGCGAGAAGAATTCGCGGGCACGCAGGAACTGGTCGCGGTCGGCACGATCCAGCCCGATCACGATTTCCGAGAGGTAGGGCACCTGCGCCAGCTCGTCGACGATGTTCGATAGCGCCGGCCCCTCGAGTTCGGAGAACAGCGAGGGCAGGATCAACCCCATCGGGCGGCGTCGGGAAAATCGCAGCAGATCGGATTCCAGTGCCTCCACCGGGCGCTGGGTCAGGTTATGGAACGTGGTGACAATGCCGTTTTGATAGAAGTCGCTCATCGTGCGGTCCCCTCCCTGGGTGACGTGTCCCAGCGCGTGTGCCACCAGTCGGCGATGCCCTCGGCCCAGCCTTCCGGGCCGGGCTGCCGGGTGCGAAAGAGCGGCACCTCGGTGGCGACGTTCACCGTCGCACCATGCTTGCCGCGTACCAGAATCGGATGATCGACCGCCTCGAGCAGGCTGATATCGTTGGGGCCATCGCCGAGCCCCACGGTGCCGGGCGTGGTCCCTCGCAGTGCCGTATAGCGCTCGACCAGCCAGCGTACCGCCTGCCCCTTGTCCACCGCCCCCATGACATGCCAGAAGCGCCCGCCCCGGGTCAGCCGCAAGCCATCGCTCTCCAGGGCCCGCCGGAAACGGGCCAGCGCGGCCTCGTCGTCGTCCCATATCAACGGCTCGCTGCCTTCGCGGGCCAGCGCCTGGCGGGCCTTGTCGGCACTCAACGCGGTCAATTCGCAGATCGTGTCGAGCGATAATTCGCCCATGCCGCGAAAGCGCACGTCCAGGCGGTCGCGCAGCACCGCCAGGCGCCGCCGGATGAAGCCGATGTCCAGTGACGGCGTCTTGACGATCAGCCCATCCGGCGCGGCGGGATCACGATCCAAGCGAGCGTGCTGCCAGCTTGCTGGCAGTCCGATCACCGCGCCGTTCTCGGCGATGAACGGGGTCGCCTCGAGCCCCAGGTCGTCACGCAGGGAAAGCAGTTCCTGGCGGGTCTTGCTGGTCGTGGGAATGACCGCGATACCGGCCTCGGCAAGCCGAGCCAGCCAGGCGGCGGCAGGCTGCCACGTATAGCTGTCATGATCGAGCAGCGTGCCATCCAGATCGGTGAACACCAGCCACGGCGACCGCGAAACCGTTTGCGTCATGAGCCTCTCCCCTTGGCGCCACGCCACCTGTCGCGGTGACATACTGGTGACGTTAGCACGGATCATGCCATCTGCACGTCAGCCCCTGCAGATAAAGGGCCGAGCGCAGACGGCTGGGGGCCGACTGCGGGGCATGAGCGCCCCGGCGACACGCCCATGCCCCACCGCGGCACAGGGCGCGCACCACGATGGGGCATGGGAAGCTTGTCAGGGGGAGACGGCGATCAGGCGTGATGACGCGCGGCGATCATGGCCAGCCCCGCCAGGGTCGCCGCATCGCTATCCAGGGGCGTGACCTCGAGGCCGGCCATGTTCAGCGCAAGCGTGTAAGGCGTGCGCAATGCCTCGGCACCGATCAGCAGCAAGCGCTCGAGATCGGGCCGGGTGGCACGCATGGCGCGGACTTCCTCGCCGATCAGGACCCCGGACAGGAAGCTGCCCACCTGGCCGGCGGCAAGCCCTTGGTACAGATGCCGGCTACGCGCCTCGAACAAGGCATGCAGGACTCCGTCCTCGCTCTGGGCCCGCGCCACGCCCTGGCGAAAGGCCGCTTCATCGAACGGCGCCTCGTCTCGCGCGGGCTCGCCCGGCAAGGTATGGAATCGCACCGCGTGATACAGCTCGCCGGTCATCAAGGTGGTGAAGGCGGTCAGGCGACCATCGCGCAATCGCGCCCATTTGCTGTGCGTTCCCGGCAGGCAGCAATCGGCATCCAGCGTGTCGGCCAGCGCCAGGGCGCCGAATGCCTGGACTTCCTCGCCGCGCATGACATCGCAGTGCGTGTCGTCGACCTGCTTGACGCCCGGCACGATCCAGGTGTTTTCCAGCCCCGGGGCGGCCACGACATGGGCGGCCAGATCCGCGCCCGTGACGGGCAAGTCGAGCTGCGGCGCTTCGCTCCAGCCCCGCTTGGAGCCCACCATGCCGGCGAGATACACCGGCACGCGCCCTCCTTCCCGCCAGTCGCCGACCTGCGCCTGGCAGTAATGCGGGAACTCGTCGGTCGCCAATGCCTTGAGCCCTGCCTCGCTGCGCCGCGACTCAAGGCAGGCGCCGCTTTGCCGATCCACCAGGAACGCCCGGAAGTTGCTGGTCCCCCAGTCGATGACGATCAGCCGTTCATTGGCGCTCATTGATCGCCCTCGTGCTCGAACAGCTCGGTCATGGTATGGAGCTCTTCGAGGCGCCGCCACTCGGCGACGAGCTCGCGTGCGATCTCGCCCACCTCGGCGGCACTGCGACCGGGCCGATAGAGATTGCTCCCGAAGCCGAACCCGCGAATGCCCATGCCATGCCAGTCGGACATGTTGCTCTTGTCGATGCCACCCACGGCGAACACCGGCAGCTCGGGTGGCAAAATGGCACTGATATCCTTGAAGTACCCGGTGCCCAGGCGGCCGGCCGGGAACAGCTTGAGCGCCTTGGCACCGGCGCGCGCGGCACTCAGCGCTTCACTCGGCGTCATGCAGCCGACCAGCGGCGCCAGGCCCTGCTCGATCCCGGCACGGATCACCTCGGGGTCGCTGTTGGGGGTGACCATCAACGGCGCTTCAAGCCGCGCCAGTTGGGCCGTGTCCTCGGCGGTCAATACCGTACCGGCGCCCACCAGCACGTGCTCGGGACAACGCGCCGCCACTTTCTCGATGCTCTTCCACGGCATGGGCGAATTGAGCGGAATCTCGATCATGCGAAACCCCGCCGCCACCAGGGCATCGAAAACTTCCTCGACCTCCTCGGGACGCACGCCGCGCAGAATCGCCACCAGGGGCAGTGCATCGAGCGCCGCGTCAAACGCGGCCTGCTGAGTCTCGTTCATAATATCTCCTTAGCGTGCGGGCAATGGGCCCATCCGCTTCATCCATACCGGGTTGCGACAATGCTGGCCAGCCCTCGTGCACGTCGCGACGAACGCTCGTAGCACTTCCTCCGCGTGCGGAGCCTTCCGGCATCCGCTCGGCCCTCATTCTAGGCGAACGGCCCCGACCGCCCCATCTTGTAGAACAAAATCGCCTTTATGTCCGACATAGGATTCAACAATCGCCCACGTTGCGCCTTTATACTTTGGTCGGCAAATCCGCGACCCAGGACGCGACACCGCAAGGCATGCGGCCTGGCAGGGGCGAGGAAGAAGCGCCTTGCCGCTCGTGTCGCCCCCGGATCCCGGCATGAGCATCACCGGCAATCACCCGTCACGAGGTCGGCCGTGCTCTGCTGATACTGGCGAGGTGTCATGCCTTTCAGTTCACGAAAATGCCGGTTGAAGTTGGAAAGGTTGTTGTAACCGACCTGGAAGCAGATATCGGCAATGGACTGCCGGCCTTCGAGCAACAGCTGGCAGGCATGACCGATACGGATCCGCCGCAGAAAGGCGACGAAGGTGTCGCCCGTGGCATGCTTGAAGAAGCGCGAAAAGCTGGAAGGGCTCATGCCGTTGCGCGCTGCCAGCGCCGACATGCGCAACTCCTCGTGAAAGTGATCGTGGATATAGCGCAGGATGGCATCGACCTGGGCGGAGGAAACGCCCGTGGCTTCCAGGCCGTATTCGCGGCTGGACAGGGTCGCGTAATCGCACTGCGATAGGCCGCGCAAAATGGTCAGCATGGTCAACAGCCTTCCGGCATGGTCCTGTTCCCCCATGGTGATCAGCAGCTCGCCACAGCGTGTCGCTTCCTCGCCCTGAAACGCCACGCCTTGCCTCGAGTCCTCGATGAGCGTCGACAGGCAATTGAGTTCCGGACAAAGCGCCATCATGTGCTCGAGCCACTCGCCCTTGAACTGGAGAACGACATCGCGCCCCTCGATGACGGACCTTGAATCGTCCGGATCGCTCAACCAGGCATGCGGAACGTTCGGGCCCACCAGCACTAAATTACCAGGCCCGAATCGCCCGATATAATCACCCACGAAATAATTCCCTTCCGAATAACGGATGAGATGCAATTCATACTCGGGGTGATAATTCCAGCGGGCGATGGGTGCGGGAAAATCGTGGCAGTGCCAGTAGAAACTGAACTTCGGGTCCTGGCTGATGCTCTCGAAGACAGGCGCACCAAGACGAGTATCGTTGAGCTGCGCAGCGATCATGAGTTATCGGTGCCTCTTTCGACTATGCCCCTGTGCAAGGCGTCAGCAAACGCCTTCCACTCCAGACGCTTCATTGTCTTCAAATAAAGCGGTTCGTCGGCCTTTCTTGTTCCCGTCTCGATTTATACTTTGGTCACAACCTCTCTTCGTCAGCCACCCAGACAAACGTCAGGTCGAATCTAAAAACACTGTGGGAACAAATATTTATACATTCGCAGAAAAAGGCCTGCAAAAAAGTATCATTCCCTCGAAAATTATAGCCTAGCCGCTTTTCCAGCGTGACGCGTAGCTTCATTGCCAAGCCCCTGGCGAGTCGGGCCCATCGCTTCGAAGCCTCCTCGCCCATTTTCAACACGACTCGAGGCACGCGCCATGAAAGCCAAAGCCCTGGTGCTGGAAAAGCAACGCGAGCTGTCGTTACGTGACATCGATCTGCCGGATCAGCTAGGGCCGGATGACGTGCGCATCCGCATACACACCGTCGGTATATGCGGCAGCGACGTGCACTACTATACCCATGGCCGGATCGGTCCCTTCGTGGTGCGAGAGCCCATGGTGCTCGGCCATGAAGCGTCCGGCGTGATCACCGAAGTCGGCAGCCATGTCAGCCACCTCAAGGTAGGCGAGCGGGTGTGCATGGAACCCGGGGTTCCCGACCTCACCTCGCGTGCCGCCAAGTTGGGCGTCTACAACGTCGATCCCGGCGTGCGCTTCTGGGCCACCCCACCGGTGCACGGCTGCCTGACCCCCGAGGTCATTCATCCGGCCGCCTTCACCTTCGCCCTGCCCGACTCGGTCTCCTTCGCCGAAGGGGCGATGATCGAACCGTTCGCCATCGGCATGCAGGCGGTGGTCAAGGCGCGCATGCAGCCGGGCGATGTCTGCGTCGTCACCGGCGCCGGACCGATCGGTCTGATGGTCGCCCTGGCAGCCCTGGCGGGAGGGGCCAGCGAAGTGCTGGTCTCCGATCTGGTCGAGGAGAAGCTGGCGATCGCCGGGCGCTACGCCGGCATCACCCCGGTCAATGTCTCGCGGGAATCCCTGCGGGCAGCCGTCGACCGGCGCTGCGGCGAGGACTGGGGCGCCGACGTGGTGTTCGAGGCCAGCGGCAGCCCCCGGGTCTACGACGATGTGCTGGCCTGCACGCGGCCCGCCGGTGCAATCGTGCTGGTGGGCATGCCCGTCGAGCCGGTCACCTTCGACATCGTCTCGGCGCAGGCCAAGGAGTTGCGCATCGAGACCGTCTTCCGCTACGCCAACGTCTACGACCGGGCGATCGATCTGATCGCTGCGGGCAAGGTCGATCTCAAGCCGCTGATCAGCGAGACCTTCGACTTCGACGAGAGCATCACTGCGTTCGAGCGTGCCGCGAGCGCACGACCCCATGACGTCAAGCTGCAGATCACGCTTGACGCCTGACCTCGCCAGCCCAGAAAGCACACTGGACCTGAACCTACCAAGAGGTGAACAACAATGACCCAGTTCAAGCGTCGCGACATACTGAAAGGAATAGGGGGACTCGCCGGCCTGTCGTTGATGGGGGCGGGATCGCTGCGTACGGCCCTGGCCCAGGGCATGGCCAGCGACGAGGCCTGGAAACAGGCCAGCGGCACCACCATCCAGTTCATCTCCGAGAACACCCCGCCGACCACGGCGATCGCCGCCAACCTGGCGTCGTTCCAGGAGCTCACCGGCATCACCGTCAACATCACCGAGATGCAACTGGGCGCGCTGGTCCAGAAGGTCGCACTGGACTTCGGCGCCGGACGCAGCTCCTTCGACGTGATCTACGCCGACCCCTACCAGGTGCTCGCGCCCTACCATCGCGGCCTGGTGGATCTCAATCGGTTCATCAACGACGACCAGCAGCCGGTCGTGCCCAAGGGCATCGAGGACTTCATTCCCTCGCAGCTGGCCGCCGCCGGCCGTTTCGAGGACCGGGAAAGCCTCTATACCCTGCCCTACGACTGCCCGACGATGATCTGGATCTATCGCCGCGACCTGTTCGAGAAATACCGCGACCAGATGCGGCAGGATCTCGGCTTCGATCCGATGCCCTCGGACAGCACCACCTGGAAGCAGTACTACCAGATTGCCGAGTGGTTCAGTAACGGCAACGCCAGCGAGGTCAAGTACGGCACCGGCCATCAGGCCCAGCAGTACGACTCGCTGATGTGCGACTTCTCCAACGTGCTGTTCGCCTACGGCGGCGACTACTTCGCCAACGGTCAGCAGGTCGGCCTGCTCGGCACCGACGCCCCCGGCGCCTGTCAGTTGACCAGCGACGCCGCGCTGGAAGCTGCGCGCTTCTATCAGAAGCTGCTCAAGGTCGCTCACCCCGGCAGCACCAGCTGGGACTGGACCGGCGTCGCCAACGCCTTCCAGAACGGCGAGTTCGCGATGATGCCCGAGTGGCACGAGTTCGCCGGTTCGCTGGAAAGTTCCGACCTCCAGGGCAAGATCGGCTACGCCCCGCTGCCCAAGGGGCCGGCGCGCAGCTCCAACCTGTGGGGCGGTACGGGTATCGGCATCAATGCCAACGCCTCGGCCGAAAAACAGAAGGCGGCCTGGCTGTTCCTGGTCTGGGCGACCTCGCCGCAGACCCAGTTGATGGGCCTGAAGAGCACGGTCGGCGGTGGCACACCCACGCGCCAGTCGGTCTACGACATGCCGGAGGTCAAGGCCGCCAGCACTCCGCCCACCGACATGCCCAACATGCTCACGGCGGATACCATGCTGACCGCCTGGCAGGATGACTACATCGGCCTGCGGCCCAAGATCGCCCAGTGGAACGAGGTCGACACGGTGATCTTCACCGAGCTCTCCAAGATGCTCGCGGGCCAGATGTCTCCCGAGGAAACCATGCAGAGCGCCAAGCAGCGCATCGACCGCATCGTGGGGGCATGACGCATGGCGCTGCTGACCGGAAAACCCTCGGCGCGACGACAGGGATTCGAGCTGGCGATGATGTCGCCAGCCCTTTTCCTGCTCGCCCTGATCACGCTGGTTCCGTTCTTCTCGATCATCTGGATGAGTTTCAACGACGTCAGCCTGATGGGCGGGCTGGCCTTCGAGTTCTCGGGCCTCGACAACTGGCAGCGGGTGTTCACGGACCCGGACATCCGTTCCAGCTGGCTGATCAGCCTGGTCTACTTCCTGGCCACGGTGGGCCTGGAGATGGTCATCGGCACGGTGATGGCGCTGCTGGTCTACAGCCTGACCCGGGGCAGCAACATCATCATCTCGCTGCTGTTGATCCCGATGTTCATCGCCCCGGTGATCGTCGGGCTGCTCGGGCGCTTCATGCTCGACCCCAGCCACGGCCTGTATGCCTGGATGCTCAATGAAAGCGGCCTGTTCGACGGCAACATCCTGGGCAGCGTCGGCTCCGCGATGGTCGCGGTCATCCTCATGGACGTCTGGGAATGGACGCCGCTGGTCGCGCTGATCGTCCTGGCGGGGCTCACCTCGGTGCCGGAGGACGTGCTCGAGGCGGCCGAGATGGATGGCGCCCGATACGGCCAGAAGCTGCTCTACATCATCCTTCCGTCGATCTCCAACATCCTGCTGGTGGCGCTGCTGATCCGTGCCATGGACGCGATCCGTTTCTTCGCGATCATCTTCATCACCACCAACGGCGGGCCCGCGGACTCCACCAAGATCATCCCCATTCGGCTCTACGACATCGCCTTCCGGTTCTTCGACCTCGGCTATGCCGCTGCCGTGGGCATCACCATGCTGGTGTTCTCGATCATGGTCGCCACGGCGTTCACGAAACTGCTCAAACGCCAGGAGAAAGCCTCATGACCGCCTCCAAGCGCTGGCTTCCCCTTACGTTCAAGATCGCCCTGCTGACGCTACTGCTGCTGTGGACGCTGATACCGATCGTCTGGATGGTGCTGTCTTCCTTCAAGCCGAACACCATCATCACCGCCGATACCCCCCAGGTCTTCTTCACACCGACCCTGGAGCACTACGTCTCGCTGTTCAGCAGTGGCAACAGCCTCTGGCCCTACCTGCTCAACAGCCTGTTCATCGCCGGGACCTCGACGCTGATCGCCGTGGTGCTCGGCTGCATGGCCGGCTTCGGGCTGTCGCGGATCCGCATCAAGGGCAAGCAGCATCTGGCCTTCTGGATCATCAGCACCCGCATGGCGCCGATCGCCGCGGTGATCGTGCCGCTGTACCTGCTGTTCCGCTACCTCTATCTGCTGGATACCCACGCCGGCCTGATCGTCGCCTACCTGAGCTTCAACCTGCCCTTCGCCATCTGGCTGATGACCGCGTTCTTCGACGACCTGCCGCCCGACCTGGAAGAGGCGGCGATGATCGACGGTGCCACCAAGTTCCAGGCGTTCCGTCACGTGGTGCTGCCGCTGATGACGCCGGGGCTGGTGACGACCGCCATCCTGTGTTTCATCTTCGCCTGGAACGACTACGCCTTCGCCCAGACGTTCTCCGGCCCCAGCACCCAGACGATTCCCATCGCCGCGGCACAGTTGCTGACCCAGACCGGCATCGACTGGGGCAAGCTGCTGGCGATCGGCACCATCGTGGTCTGCCCGATGGCGATCGCCGGGCTGCTGGTCAAGCGCTGGCTGGTCCAGGGGCTGACCCTGGGCGCTGTGAAATGACCGGTCCCACGACAACGCTTCTACAACGGACAGGGAGACAACCATGAACGTGATGTCGCAGTTCGACCTGAGCGGCAAGGTCGCCGTCGTCACCGGCGGCAACGGCGGCCTCGGCGAGGCGTTCGCCCATGCGCTGGCCGAGGCCGGCGCGGCGGTTGCCATCGCCGCCCGTGGGCATGAGCGCAGCCTGGAGGTGGTCAAGGCCCTGGAGGACGCCGGGCACCGCGCCATGGCGGTGGAGGTCGACATTACCCAGCCCGAGGCGGCGGATGCTCTGCTCGACGAGGTCGAAGCCAGCCTAGGCCCGGTCGATGTCTTCCTCAACAACGCCGGCGCCTGCCACCATGCCCCCGCGCTGGACGTCACGCCCGAACGCTGGCGCGAGATCTTCGACATCAATGTCCACGGGCTGTGGTACTGCGCCCAGGCCGCCGGCCGGCGGATGCAGTCGCGCGGCGGCGTGATCATCAACATCGGCTCGATCTCGGCGATGATCGTCAATCGCCCGCAGATGCAGCCCGCCTACAACGCCTCCAAG
Organism: Chromohalobacter sp.; assembly: GCF_039830575.1. Taxonomy (NCBI): domain Bacteria; kingdom Pseudomonadati; phylum Pseudomonadota; class Gammaproteobacteria; order Oceanospirillales; family Halomonadaceae; genus Chromohalobacter; species Chromohalobacter sp. Next base: position 63,711 of record NZ_JBDOOX010000018.1, read on the forward strand.
GCCGCCGTGCACCAGCTGACCAAGTCGCTGGCCGCCGAATGGGCACCGTACGGCATCCGCGTCAACGCGCTGGCCCCCGGTTACGTCAAGACCGCGATGGCGCCGGTCGACGACCCCAAGTTCAAGCCGCGCTGGATCGACGACGCGCCCATGCAGCGCGCCGCGACTCCTGAAGAGCTCGGCCCCACTATCGTCTACATGGCCAGCAACGCCTCGAGCTTCATGACCGGCTCCATCGTCGTCGTGGATGGCGGCTATACCCTCTGGTAACCGCCACGCGAGCCCCCCCACCGACCCTCAACACCAGGAAACCGCCATGGCAACGCTACAACTCGACAACATCGTCAAGGACTTCGGCGGCACCCAGGTCATCAAGGGCGTCGACCTCGAGGTCAAGGACCGCGAATTCGTGGTCTTCGTCGGCCCCTCGGGCTGCGGCAAGTCGACCCTGATGCGAATGATCGCCGGGCTCGAGAGCACCACCAGCGGCGAGATCGTCATCGACGGCCAGCGCGTCAACGAGGTCGGGCCCGCCGACCGCGGCCTGGCGATGGTCTTCCAGAGCTACGCGCTCTACCCGCACATGACCGTCGAGGACAACATGGGCTTCAGCCTGCGCCTGGCCAAGGTGCCCAGGGCCGAGCGCCGCGAGAAGGTCCTCGCCGCCGCACGCATCCTGCAGCTCGAGCCCCTGCTCGACCGCAAGCCCCGCGCGCTGTCCGGCGGCCAGCGTCAGCGCGTGGCGATCGGACGGGCGATCGTGCGCAACCCCAGCATCTTCCTGTTCGACGAACCGCTGTCGAACCTGGACGCGGCGCTGCGCGTGCAGATGCGCATCGAGCTGGCCCGGCTCCACGAGGAGCTCGACGCGACGATGATCTACGTCACCCACGACCAGATCGAGGCCATGACCATGGCCGACAAGATCGTCGTGCTGCAGGACGGCGTGGTCGAGCAGATCGGCTCGCCGATGGAGCTCTACCACCACCCGCGCAACCGCTTCGTGGCCGGCTTCATCGGCTCGCCGAAAATGAACTTCCTGGAGGTCGAGGTGCGCGGTGCCGACGCCGAGGGGGTCGACGTGGCGCTGCCCGGCGGCGACTGCCGGGTGCCGGTCGCGGGCGACGGCGTCAGCGCCGGCGACACGCTGACGCTGGGCATCCGTCCCGAGCACCTGGTGCTCGACGAGGCGGGGCCGCTGACGGGCCGGATCCAGGTCATCGAACGTCTCGGCGGCGTCACCTCGCTGTATCTCGAGCACGGCGACAGCGAGTGGATCCTGGTCGCTGACGGCAACGTCGCGCATCGCGTGCACGACGAGGTGCGCTTCACCTTCGACCCGGCCTGCGCGCACCTCTTCACTGCCGATGGCCTGGCCCTGGCGCACCTGACGCGCCACCCGCTGGCCGATATCGACCGCAAGGAAAATCGCGCCTCGTTTGCCTGAGGGCAGGCGCGAATCATCGACTGCCCACTGATATCTCACCGAGACATAGCGGCAGCGTCACGCGCGTCCTGCCGCCTCACCACTCGGCGATGGAGCCGTCGTCATGCGTCCATACCGGGTTGCGCCAGCGGTGGCCGACCTTGGCACGTTCCTCGACGAAAGCTTCGTCGATCTCCACCCCGAGCCCGGGGCCCTCGGGAATCGCGCAGAAGCCATCCTTGATGGTCAACGCCGACTTGTCGACCAGGTAATCCAGTACGTCGTTGTCACGGTTGTAGTGAATTCCCATGCTCTGCTCCTGGATGAAGGCGTTGTGGTTCACCGCATCCACGTGCAGCGACGCGGCCAGCGTCAGCGGTCCCAGCGGACAATGCGGAGCCAGCGCGACGTCGAAGCACGAAGCCAGCGTGGCGATCTTCATGCCCTCGCTGATCCCCCCGCAGTGCGAGAGGTCCGGCTGAATGATATCGACCATGCCCTCGGCCAGCAGGTCACGGAACTGAAAGCGCGTGTGCAGGCGCTCGCCGGTGGCGATGGGATAGCCCAGACCGGTGGCAATGTGCTTGAGACTCGGCAGATGCTCGGGCAAGACCGGCTCTTCGACGAACATCGGGTGATAGGGCTCGAGCTCGCGCAGCAGGGCCTTGGCCATCGGCCGGTGCACGCGGCCATGGAAATCGATGGCGATGCCCACGTCCGGGCCAACCGCTTCGCGAGCCTCGGCGACGCGCGCCACCGCTTCGTCTACCTTGCGATGCGAGTCGACGATCTGCATTTCCGGCGTCCCGTTCATCTTGAACGCCGTGAAGCCCTGATCGACCAGTGCCTTGGCACCCGAACCCACATCGCTGGGCCGATCGCCGCCGGTCCAGGCGTACATGCGCATCTTGTCGCGCACCTTGCCGCCCAGCAGTTGATGCACCGGTACGCCCAGGTCGCGCCCCTTGAGGTCCCACAGGGCCTGGTCGATCCCCGCGATGGCGCTCATCAGGATCGGCCCGCCGCGATAGAACCCGGCACGGTACAGGGTATTCCACAGATGCTCGATGCGGTGCGGGTCCTGGCCGACGAGGTAGTCGGCCAGTTCGTGCACTGCCGCCTCGACGGTCGCCGCACGGCCTTCCACGACCGGCTCGCCCCAGCCGTAGCATCCCTCATCGGTCTCGATCTTGAGGAACAGCCAGCGCGGCGGCACCTGCCAGGTCTTGAGCTGGGTAATCTTCACGAGGGGTCTCCTTGCCAATGAGAAAAAGCCGAATTCAACGCCGGCATCGAGGCCGGATCCGTGTCGATGCCCAGGTCCTGGCCCGTGCGTTCGAGCACCGCCAGGGCACAGACGCGCGCCCGTTCGGGTTGACGCAGACGGATCGCCTCCATCACCTGGCGATGACGCTCCATGCTGTCGGCGAGTTCGTCGGCACTCTGGTTGGTGCGCTGGACCAGCACCGTGATCGTGGGTCTCAGCACATGGCTGAGCTGCGTCCACACCACGTTGTGGGTGGCCGCGAAGATAGCTTCATGGAACGCTACATCGTAATCGTCGTGCGAGCGCCCTTCCCAGCAGTGATCGGGCGTCTCCAGGCTTCGGGCCATGCCGTCGTAGGCCTGCTCGATGGCCAGCAGGTCGGTGGCCGTCGCCGCGCTGGCCGCCAGAAACGCCACGAACGGCTCGACCGCCACACGGAAGGCGTATATTTCACGCTGAAAACGCGGGTTGGGCTCGGCGTAGCGCGCCATCCATTCGGTAACGCGCGGGTCGAGCATGTGCCATTGGGTCAGCTCCCGTACCCGCGTGCCCTGTCCGGAAATGCGCACCAACAAGCCCGCCGAGACTAGGTTCTGCAAGACGCTACGCACCGTCGAGCGACTGACGCCGAAGGTCTCGCAAAGATCCAGTTCACGGGGTATCAAGTCACCGGGAGCATAGCGACCGCTGAAGATCGCCTCGGCCAACGACTCGGCGATATCCGGGCGCGCCGTCGACGCGGAAAGAGATGATGGACACATGTACGGCTCCGCCTGTCTTGTTAGACAAATTTACCTTTATGTCCGACATAGAATCCAGCATTCGTGTCCATCGTGCCTTTAGACATTGGTGGATAGCGCTCGGGCCGTACGCTAGGCGCCGCGCAGCTCCGCCGACAGCGGCTAGTCGGCGTACCAGTGAACGCGATTGCGCCCCGCGTTCTTGGCCGCGTAGAGTCCTTCGTCGGCACGCTTGATGGCCGGCTCCAGCGAGGCTTCCTCGGGGTCGACACGCGCCACGCCCAGCGAGGCGGTATACGTCAAGCGCCCCGTCGCGACGACCTCGGTCTCGACCTCGACCGGCGTGATCGAGACGGCCATACGCAACCGCTCGGCGACCTGCATGGCCTGCTCGGAAGCCGTGTCGGGTAACAGAATGACGAACTCCTCGCCCCCCATGCGGCACAGGATGTCGCCCTCGCGCAACTGTGTGCGCGCGGTATCGGCGAAGGATTGCAGCACCAGATCCCCCACGTCATGGCCGTGAGTGTCGTTGATGCACTTGAAGTGATCCAGATCGACGACGATCAGGCTCAGTGGCGCGCCGCCACGGCGTGCCCGCGCCATTTCCTTGGCTGCCTGTCCCTTCAGATAGCGTCGATTCCATAACCCGGTCAATGGATCGGCCATGGCCTGCTCCGCGAGACGCGCCTCGAGCTGCTTGCGCTCGCTCAGGTCGAACACCGTGGCACGGGAATATTGAAAGCGTCCTTCGGTGACATGGGCTGACGCCTGAATGATCACCGGCAAGCGGGTACCATCACGGCACATGAGGACACACTCCGCGGCCCCCTCCTGACCTGCGCTCAGCACCTCCCGAAACGCAGCGTCGAACGCGGCACGCGTATCGGGAGTCACGAAATCGCGATAATGTCGCGTATCGATCACTTCATCGGCGCGGTAGCCCAGCCACTCCAGCTCGGTACGGTTGATCTTCACGATACGGCCGTCGCGGTCCAGCGAGTGATAGCCACAGGGCGCGTTCTCGTAGAGGTCCTGTACCTCGCCGGCATACTGCTGAGACTCCCTGGCGAGGCGCTGGGCCTCGCGGGAGTATTCCATTGCCTGGCGGCGCAAGTAGCGTTGCCGGTGCAGACTAAGCACCCACAGCACCCCCACGGCCACCGCAAGCAGGTAGATGAGCCCGATCACCGCGATCTGCCAGGGATTCTCCGCCAGCAGGCCGGCCAAACCGGGGCGCGGGACCACAATCCCCAAGCGCCAGGGCTGGGAGGCCGGTGGGGTGACGATCATGCCCACCTTGTGACCTTGGGCAATCGCACGAATGTCCTGCGTGCGAAAGCGCAGAAGATCCTCATCGAGCAGGATCTCGCCCCGGGGCCGGGTCGACAGGTCGTGCCAGACCTGGGGATAGCGTAACGCGAGAGAGTCACCGAACCGCATTCCCTCGTCGGTATCGGGCAACAGCCATTTGCCTTGGTTATCCGTCATGACGGCCCGCACTCCCTCGCCACTGTCGATGGCATGCGGAAGACTCGCCGTGAGGTAATGCCAGTCCAGAGTGAACAACAGCATGCCCAGGCGCTGTCCCTGATGGTCGAATACCGGCGTGGCGATATCGATCACCGCCGTGGTGACCGTCTTGCCCTCCCGGCGGCTCTCCCCGAGGCGGGGGGCGGAGACGTAAAGGCCTCGGGAGGACAAACGATCGGTGCCCTGAAAGAAGCCCGACCGCGCATATCGGGTACCTGTCGGGTACGGCAGCAGGCGCGAGCCAGCCTCGAGCAGTTCTTCACCACTGGTGTCGAGGAGCACCAGACGCGTATAGCGCCCGAAGTGGGTGGCCAGGGTTTCGAGCACGGCGGCCAATTGTTCCAGGGTGTCTTCCCGATCCTCGAGCGCTACCCCTCATACACGTTGCGCAGATGGCGTCGCAATATCGGCAGTTCGGCCACCGCCAGCACCTGATTGAAGCTCTCGTTCATGTCGTGCAATAGAGCATCGTATTCGGCGTTCAACAGCGTCGTCGCACCATGGCGACTGCTGTCGAGGCGTGCCTCCAAGTGAGTCCGGAAAATCGGGTACAGCATGGCCGTAACCAACAGAAGGGGCACGATGGTCGCGATGACCAGGCGTGCCCCGAGCGTCTTCAAGCGCATCATGGGAAATAATCGCAATCGGCGGCGGACGATGCCCGTCACACCTTCCTTGGCGCGGTTGCCAGGGGCAGCCAGCGGCGCAAATTCGGCATGTATCGCCTCGACCTGGCGACACCCTTCGTTCACAGCACCTAAGTATACCTGACGCACGCCCTACGTTACGCTCTGAAACTCGATGTACCACCATTGTCGTAGGCCCTCTTCCCGCGACCGACCGGCCTCAGAGCACGGCGCCTCTCGGCCAGGTACCGCATGCCAACGCCATGACTTTCCCCTTCGCGCGTCCAGCCAGCAAATACGAAAATCCCCCCGCCGTCACGATGGACAACGGGGGGATACGACAGACGCTACGTTTTCACCGATCGATGCGCAAGGCTCCGCCGGAAAAGCGATGTCAGGCCTAGTGTGGTGTTCCGCAAGTAAGTATCAAAAATATAGTCTATCCTGATACTGAATTCCGCTGTGCTGCTGGAGGTATCATGGCAAAGCGAGGTCGGCCTGCTACCCAAATTTCCGTTACAGACA